>JALYLK010000298.1 GCA_030774275.1 Actinomycetota bacterium | reverse complement strand
GTAAGCGTCGCCAGCAGTGCATCCTGCGCGGGGACGCCCGCGAGGGTAAGCGTCCCGACGAGACCGGCCTCGACAAAGCCAAGCCCACCCGGGGTCAGCGGGATCAAAGCGAGCAGTTCGGCGCCGGCGTAGGCAAGTACCACGAGCGACGGCCGTGGGTGGGCGCCGACAGCGCGAAGCGCGCAGAGTAGAGCCAGGTAGTCGAAGCCCGTATTTCCCGCGGCAGCGAGCAGGGCGGCCTTCCAACGACGGCCGATCGTCGTGCGGACGAAGTCACGCTCGGCCAAGAGCTTCCTTGGCAGATCGGTGATCTTGCGGCGTCGGCGGATGGTTTTGTTGAGCACCCACTCGATCCCTCGCCCGGCCAAGGCCAGCGGCCGATCGACCGTGAACGCGAGCACCCCTGCCACGATCAGCAGCAAGAGGACTACGGCACCGAGATAAGCAGAGGTGGCCAGGCTCCGACTGACCGGCGCTCCACCCAAGATCGCCGGGAGTGCAAGTAGGGGCAAGGCAAGCGTCGTTCCGAGCTGCAGCGAGCTCGACGCCGCCAGCGCGGCGGCCGCCTGACCGACGTCGACACCGGCGCGGCGAAGCATCGCAATTGCAAAGGCCGTCGCCGTCGCTCCGCCGCCGGGAACGATCCTCCCGACGGTGTTCCCGCTGAGTTGCGCGCTTGCGACCGTGAACCAGCTCCTCACGCGCAGGGCGATTCGGTCGAGCTCCCAGAGACAGATGAAGCTTCCTGCCTCGCTAACCAGTGCGAGCGCCGCCCAGTACCACGTGAGCTTGCTGAGCGATCGCCAGGAGGAGAAGACCGCGACGAGGCTCGGCAGCAGCAGGTAGAGCGAGACGCCGGTGACGAGAACCAGCAGTCCCGGGCGCGCGTAGCGCTTCCACGGGAATGCTCCGGAGGGCTTCGCCGCCCGGGTCTCCGCAGAGCCTTCCTCGGGCCGGTTCAACGCCGCTCCAACTCGGGGGCGACGCGGCCGGTCACTAGATGTACGCCTTCTGCTGAAGCCAGCGCAACGAGAAATACCCCCAGATCGGGGGCAGGTAGTAGGTGCACAGGCGGTGGGTGAAGGCGATCGCGAAAGCGGTCGCGTTGTCGACACCCATGGCGACGAGGCCGGCAGTCAGGCTCGCCTCGGCCGTCCCAACGCCTCCCGGCGACGGGATGAGGCTCGAGAACGCCGACGCGGCCGTGTTGACGAGCAGCAGCTGGGCAAAGGAGAGATGGACTCCGTAGGCCAAGCAGGCTGCGCCGAGCGTTAGCGCGTAGAAAACTTCCACGCCGAGCTGCCCGCCGAACAACTCGAGCCGCTTCTGGCGGTCGCGAGTCACCGCCCAGAGAGCAGAGAACGCGCTGCGAATGGGGGGCAACACCTTGGCGCGGATCGCCGGGACCAGAAGTAGTGCGACGACGATGAGAGCGAGCACGCCGAGGACCGTGACGATCAGGCGTCCTGACGGCGCCCCGCCCTTCAGGTCGCTGGCCTTGACGGCGATGTGGACGAAAGGGAGCGTGAGCAGGACGAGACCGATCTCAACGATCTTTTCCGACACGTCGTCGACCGCGCCGGCCGCGAAGGCCTGGGGGGTCGGAGCGCCCACCCGCTGCAGGAAGCGGACGTTGATGCCGATGCGGCCGGCCGAGCTCGGCACGGTGAGGTTGATGAACTTGATCGCCGATTGGAGGACGACGCATGGCAGCAGGGGGAGAGGCGTCGGGACCGCGCCGCGGAACGAAACTCCCCCGGCGACGAAGGTGAGCTGAGCGACGATCAGCCCGACGACGATCCAAGCGACCTGGGCTTGCCTGAGCTCATGGGCGATCGTGCCAAACCCGATTTTCGCAAGCTGGGTGATCAGCAGATAGGCGGCGACCCCCAACAGCGCGGTGAGGAGAAGGTCGCGCGGGCGCATTCGGCGCAGCGGCACGATCGCGGGCACCTCCTGACCGGTGGCCTTGGCCGCATCCGCGCGGAGATCCTTGAGAGCGATCTCGTGCGAGCGTGCAAGGTCGCGCAGATGCGGTGTCAGCGCAGCCCGCTGCAAATAAGGAAGTACGCGGGCAATGGCGTCGCTCCAGCCAGCCTCGACGGCCTTGCCCAGCGCCCGCTCGGGGCCGACGAGAACCGAGCACGCAACAAGGAGCTCGGCCACATCCATGTCGAGCGCCGATTGCGGGGCGCCGAGCGTTGCTGCCGACAGGTCGACCAACATCGGCCCGTCGTCAACGACGATCACGTTGCTCGCGTTGAGCCTGCCGTGCCAGATGCCCGCCCCTTGAAGGCGCGCGACTTGCTGCCACAGATCCTCGAGGGTCTCGTTGCTCACCTGCTCGGCGCTGGAGAGCTCGAGCGGCTCGAGGTCCGGTTGGCGTGTGACGACGATCGCCTCGCCGTTCGGGCCGAGGGCGGCCATCACGACTTCTGGCACCCGGACTCCGGCCTGCGCCGCCATCAGGGTGGCCAGCGCCTCGTGCTCGACTTGCTCGAGCCGACCGGTTGGAGCGCTTCGCGGTGGGTCTTTGTATGCCAGCAACCGCCATTGCCGAGCGAGCCGTTGCGTGTCCTGGGCATCGCGACCCAGCACCCGTACTTTCAGCGAATGCCCCGCCGCGTCGTGGCCGACGTACTCGGCGGCGCCGACGTGCTGCTGCGCCGAGGGTCTCAGGTCGCGCACCCCGATTCCGAGCGAGACCATTGCGTCGCGCACCTGCGCGGTCGGCGGCACGCCCGCCGCCGTGCCGAACGCCAGCCGTGCGATCGCACCCGCGCCAAGGCCGAGCGCCAGGCCCGCAAGCGCTCCTGACGGGAGCGCGGCTCCGAGCACGACGGCTCCCAGCGATGCGAGCGGGACGAGCCACGTGGCGACCACGCGAGCCGTGCGGACGAGCTCCGGGCCGACGACGACGATCACCGCGGTCGCGCCGGCGAGCCTCACCTCCGGGTAGCCCCAGCGCGCCAGCAGATGCACCTTGAGCGGCAGCCAGTCGGACTCGACGATGCGACCCAAGAACAGGGCCGCGCCCACAACGCCCGATGCCGCAACGAGCAGATCGCGTACGAGGTCCCATCGCCGGCGCAGCAGGACGGCGACAACGACCGCGACCGAAAGCCCGAGCAAGCCAAAGAACGCCGTCCGCCAGAGCGCGCCGGCCCACCCGAACACGGTCGTCAGGGCCTGTGCAACGTCTCGGTCCTGTCCGGGCGCCGACGCCGCGATGACTGCCGACAGCCGATGACGATCGCCGCGACTAACAAGAAGACCGAGTCGATCGTTCTCCGGTTGCGTCGTCCTGGCTCGGTTTCCGTCAGGAGTGCGACGCGCCACGACCTACCGGGCGGCGCGGGCGGCTCGTCCCGGCTCGTGCCTGCCGTTGTCGTCAGGACGGCACCGGTTTAAATGATCCCGTTCATCACCACAGCCCGAGCGAACATACTCAACGCGTTGGCATTTTTGAACACGAGGGCAGAGGAATGAACCCTCGTCCTACGCGAGCCTCGGTCAGGTCGCGACGAGGTGCTCCCGCCGCCCCACCGCGACCGCCTCGAGGCGGGAGTGGACGTTGAGCGCCTGCAGGATGTGGCGGATGTGGTTCCGAACAGTCTCGGTGCTGAGGTGAAGCTCGCGGGCGATCTGTTCGGTCGAGCGGCCCTGCTCCAGGAGGCGCAGCACCTCGGCCTGCCGCGGCGTCAGGTTCGGGTGGGGCGGCGGAGGCGGCTCGTCCTCCTCGACGTCCAGGACCTGTCCGAAGACGCCGATCACCCGCCCGCCGCTCTCGAGCGGAACCGCGCTGACCTCGACGGACAGCCGTTCGCCATTCGCGTCGATCACCACCACCTTGTTGTCCGAGCCGGCCCTCGGGCCGACGAGATTCCGGGCGAAGATCTCTCGCGCCCGCCGCGTTTCCTCGGGCGCGACGACGGAGGTGAGCTGGCGGCCGCGAACGTCTCCGACGCGCTTCCGCGCGGCGGGATTCAGCCAGCGGATGATCCCGTGGGCGTCGATCACGTAGGCGGGTACGCGGACCCGCTCAATGGCGTCCTCGACTTCGCCGCCGATGGTCTCGAGCTCGGACATGCCTTGATCGAGTCTGCGCCTCGGACGGCTGCTGCGCAACTTCGGGGCGGCGCTACCGCCAAGACGGCCCAGTCGGCACGACCCCCCGTCCGGGCGATGCCGAAGCCTGATCAGTAGGCGATTCTTTGGCTCAACTCGCCGGAGCGGCCGGCGAGTCGGAACAGGTGCGGTCGGCGGCGCCCGCCCTGCGGCCCTTCTCTCGCCGGCGTACGAGGTGGAAAAGTTGTTCGGAGGTCAACCGTGATTTTTTCTGCGGCGGTCGTGCTTGGACTCGCCCTCTTCCCAAGCGACCGAAGCCTCGCAGTGTGGAGCGAGGACTTTGTGGTCGTCTACCCAGACGGTACGGAGTGCGCGGTCGAAAACAGCGCCGAGATCCGCGCCGGCGACGCCTGGGGTGTTAGCAGTTACGTGATCACGAGCCTTGAGCTCGAACGCCGAGGCTCCGCCGCCGGCGATCGGGTGCGCGCGATCCTCCGCCTGGTGTAGCCACAGGGGTCAAGCGCCCGGAGGTCGCTTGACGGGAGATCGTCAACCGTGAATGTGGATGCTATCGTCGCGCCTGGTGAGCGGGGGTCGCACCGTTTTGAGGGGCTTATTCGTCGTGCTCGCCGTTTACGCCGCGACTTGCACGACGGCGTCTCTCGCACGCGCGGGACCGCACCTGTTCTTCGGCTTCAGCGACGACGGACCGAAATGGGGCGGTGCCGCTGCCGCCGAACCGGGCCGAGCCGCCGGCGCCAACGCTTTTCGGATCACGTTGCGCTGGGTGCCCGGCGAGAGCGACCTGAGCGCGCAAGACGTCACCGACGTCGCGACCGCAGTCTCGGGAACGAGCGGCCTCCGGCTGGTGTTGGCGGTGTACGGGAGGCCAACGAGCGCTCCCCAGGACGACATCTCACGAACCCAGTTCTGCACCTATGCCAGGAACGCGGTTGCTCGCTTCCCCACGATCAACGACGTCGTCATCTGGAACGAGCCGAACGTGAGCGCCTTTTGGCGGCCGCAGTTCAACCCTGATACCTCCAGCGCGGCTCCGGCCGCGTACGAGGCCTTGCTGGCTCGCTGCTGGGACGTTTTGCATGCCTTCAGGCCCGACATCAACGTCGTCGGCCCAGCGACCTCGCCGCGTGGAAACGACAACCCGAATGCCGCGAGCAACATCTCTCACTCGCCGGTGAGCTTCATCAAGCAGATGGGCGTCGCTTACCGAGCGAGCGGACGAAGCGAGCGACTGTTCGACACGGTCGGCCAGCACGTGTACCAGAACTCGTTCAGGGAGCGGCCGTTCCTGATCCACACGGTCGGCACGGTCATCGCGGAGGGCGACTCGAACAAGCTCGTTCAGACACTCGAAGAGGCTTTCGCCGGGACGGCGCAACCCGTCCCAGGCCCTGGGTGCGACGTGTCCTGCATGCCGATCTGGTACCTGGAGAGCGGCTTCCAGACGGTGGTGCCGCCCGAGAAGGCCGGGTACTACACCGGCACGGAGAACATCGTCCCGATTCCGGACTTCGCCGGCGGCGAGAACGATTTCCCGAACGCCTCGCCGCCTGCGACCAGTCCGGCTCCGGACCAGGCAAGCCAGCTCCGGTACGCCGTCCGGCTCGCGTACTGCCAGCCGTACGTCGGCGCGATCTTCAACTTCCTCCTCCGCGACGAGGCCGACCTCGGCGGCTGGCAGTCCGGCGTGCTTTGGGCGGACGGGACGAAAAAGGGGTCGTTCGCACCCCTCGCATCCGTCGTCGCCGACGCGAACAACGGCAAGATCTCGTGCGCCGCGCCGACCGCCCCGAGCGGGCTCGCTGCCGAGCTGAACGGAGATCCTCCCGAGGTGAAGTTAGGTTGGGGCGCGGGCGCGAGCGAGATCGGCGTCTCCGGCTACGAAGTTGTGCGAGACGGCGTCAGCATCGGTCGGACAACGGGCTTGACGTATACCGATGCGACCGCGGCGCTCGGAGCGACCTACTCCTACGCGGTCCGAGGATAGGACGCTGCGGGCGGTAGCGGCGATCTCTCGGCCGCTGTGATCGTCTCGGTGCCGGCGCCACCCGCGCCGCCTCAGCCTCCGCCGCAGCCGGCGGCTCCGCCGCCTCCGGAGCCAGCGCCAGCGCCTCCGCTGGTGTTGCTTCCGGCACCGGCAGCACCAGCACCACGGTCGCAGCCTTACGCAGCGTGTGTCGTCCCGAACGTGATCGGAAAGCGCTTGGCCGCTGCGAGGCAGGCGATCGTTCGACATCACTGCCGAGTCGGCAGCATCAGGCGAATCGCGTCGCTTCGAATTCCTCGAGGCCGCATCGTTCGCGAGAGTCCGAAGGCAGGCCGCCGCCTCGAGAACCGGGCGCGCGTGAATCTGGTGGTCAGTCGCGGCAAATGACAGATCGCTAAAGGCCCCCAGACACTGGCCTTTCGTTTTTTGGCCGGGGGACTGCGAGCGTCATCGCGCAGGCTAGCTTTGCGCCTGTGAGCGAAGACGCGATTCGCGAGCTGGCTCGAACGCGCCTTGGTTTCGAGCGTCTGCGGCCGGGACAGCTACGCGCCGTCGTTGCGGCGAGCGGTGGGCGCGACGTGCTCGCCGTGTTGCCGACCGGCGGCGGCAAGTCGGCGATCTACGAGCTCGCGGGGCTGCTGCGCGATGGGCCGACGGTGGTCGTTTCACCCCTGATCGCGCTGCAGGACGATCAGCTCGCCCATCTGCGCAAGGCCGGCCTGTCCGCGATCGTCCTGAACTCGCAGCAGTCCGCGGCTGCGCGGGCGGCCGCGCTGGACGGCTTCCAAGATTCCGACACCTTCGTCTTCGTGTCCCCGGAGCAGCTGACGAACGCGCAGACGCGGGAAGCGCTGCATCGCGCTCGACCAGGCCTCTTCGTGGTCGACGAGGCGCATCTGATCAGCCAGTGGGGCCATGACTTCCGCACCGACTACATGCGCCTGGGCGCGCAAGCGGAAGCGCTCGAGGCGCCCGTTCGCATGGCCCTGACCGCGACCGCTGCGCTACCGGTGCGCCAGGAGATTGGGCGGCGGTTGGGGCTTCGCGAGCCCGAGGTGGTGATCGGGAACTTCGATCGTCCGCACATCGAGCTGTCCGCGCGGCGTGTCGCGTCGGTCGAGGAGAAGCACAGCGAGCTCGAGCAGGCGGCTTCCGAGCTGGCCGGCGCGGGGATCGTGTACGCCGCGACGCATGCCGGCGCGGAAGAGGCGCAGGACGTCCTTGCGGCGGCCGGCCATCGGGTGACGCTCTACCACGCGGGGCTCTCGGCACGAGCCCGGCACGAGGCGATGACGGCGTTCCTCGACGGTTCCGCGCGAATCGTCGCCGCGACGGTGGCGTTCGGGATGGGGATCGACAAGCCCGATGTGCGCTGGGTGTTGCACGCCGATCCACCCGCGTCGCTTGATGCCTATTACCAGGAGCTCGGACGAGCGGGACGCGACGAGGAAGCCGCGCACGCGCGCCTGCTTTTCCGGCCGGAGGATTTCGGCAAGGCCCAGCACCTCACCTCGCGAAGCATCGGCGGCAGCGTCGTG
>JALYLK010000297.1 GCA_030774275.1 Actinomycetota bacterium | reverse complement strand
AGCCGAGCAGGCCTAAGTAGGATTCGGCCTCATGGAATGTGACGTTGCAGTCCTCGGCGGCGGCCCCGGCGGCTACACGGCGGCCATCCGGGCCGCGCAGCTCGGCGCGAAGACAATTTGCATCGAGCAGGAGCCGGAGCTCGGGGGCACATGCCTCCGCATCGGGTGCATCCCGACCAAGGCCTGGGTGCAGACCGCCTTTTCGATCAAAGAGGCCGAGCACACCTTCGCCAAGCTCGGCGTCCTGGTGGGCGAGCCGAGGCTCGATTTCGCCACCGCCAACGAGTGGAAGGCCCAGGTCGTCAACCAGATGACCGGGGGCGTGGCGAGTCTCTTCAAGGCCAACGGCGTCGAGTGGGTCAAGGGAACGGGCCGCTTCAAAGATGCGAAGACGATCGCGGTCGAGGGAGGCGGGGACGTCAGCTTCAAGAGCGCGATCGTCGCGACCGGCTCCTTCCCGCTCTGGCCGCCGATCCAGGGGCTCGACTCGCAGCGCTGCGTGGACTCCGAGGGACTGCTCGCCCAGACCGAAGTGCCCAAGCGCCTCGTCATCCTGGGCGGCGGGATCATCGGCTGCGAGTTCGCCTCGATCTTCCGGCGCTTCGGCTCCGAGGTGACGATCATCGAGATGCTGCCGAGGCTGATCCCCGCCGAGGACGAGGATGCCTCGCAGGAGTTGGCGAAGCAGTTCGCCAAGCGCGGGATCACGCTCCACCTGGAGAAGCAGTGCACCAAGGTTGAGGATTCCAACACCGGCCTGACCGTCTACTTCGGCGACGGTGAGACGGTCGAATGCGACCTGATGCTCGTCGCCGTCGGCCGCGGCCCGACCGTTGAGAACCTCGGCCTCGAGGAAATCGGCGTCGAGCTCGACAAGCGCACGGGAATCGCCGCCGACGAACACCGGCGCACCACCGTGAGCCACATCTACGCCGTCGGCGACTGCGCCGGTTACTGGCAGCTCGCGCACACTGCCTTCCGCGAGGGCGAGGTCGCCGCGGAGAACGCGGCCGGGCACGACGCAATCGTCGACAACCGTGCAGTTCCCCGCCCGATCCACACCGATCCCGAGATCGCGGGCGTCGGCCTGACCGAGGCCGAGGCTCGCGAGCAGTACGGCGACGACGTCGCGACGGGGCGCTTCCCGTGGGTCGCGAACGCGCGCGCCGTGATGCAGAACGAGACCGTCGGCTGGGTGAAGTCGATCCACGAGACGCGATACGGCGAGCTGCTCGGCCTGGTCATGGTCGGCCCGCACGTGACCGACCTCGTCGAGGCCGGGGTGGTCGCGATCGATGCCGAGGCGACCGTCGAGACCGTCGCCGACGGGATGGCGGCGCATCCGACGCTGTCCGAGGCGATCAAGGAAGCGGGCCTCGTAGCCCTGGGCCGGCCGATCCACGTCCCGAATCGGCAGCGCGCCAAAGCAACGGCGTAGCCCACTTGCAAGGAAGGCGCGTATCCCGTCTCAGGGGTATGGCGTTCTTACTGCATGGAGGCCGCCACTGCGGCGCGATCCGGGCGCCGTAAAAACCTCTCTCTACGCCCGGCGTCGAAGCCAAGGCGCCAAAACGAAGCGTTCGACGCCGCCTTCGAGGGTTTCTACCGCGACCACGTCGCCGAGGTCTACCAGTACGCGCTGGCCGTCCTGGCCAATTCCGCCGACGCTGAGGACGTCACCCAGCAGACGTTCCTGAACGCCTACCGCGCTTTCCAGCGCGGTGAGAAACCCCGGAAGCCACACAACTGGCTGATCAAGATCGCGCACAACGTCTGCCGCATGCGCTGGCGCCAGTCGGGCCGGCGGCCGCAGGAGATCCCGCTGGAGCACGTCAGCGAGCCGGCAGCTCGCGACGACGAGCAGCCTTCGCTCGACGTGCTTCTAGGGGAGCTCGCGCGGCTGCCTTTCAAACAGCGCGCGGCGATCGTCATGCGCGAGGTCGAGGACCGGAGCTACGCCGAGATCGCCGACGTGCTCGAAACGACCGTTCCGGCCGTCGAGGCCCTTCTCTTCCGGGCCCGCACGAACCTGCGAGCCCGCCGCGAGTCGCTGGCCGGCGCCCTCAGCATCGCACCGGTTCCCGCGTCACTGTCGTCGTTCTTCGGCGCGGGAAGCGGTGGGGCGGTCGCCGCCGGTGGAGCTGTTCTGGGCTCGGAACTGGTGCTCAAGGTTGCAGCCGTCGTCCTCGCCGGTGTCGCCGGGGGCCTCGGGGTCAAGGCGCTCGACGCGGTCGCGACTGCCAGCCCGTCGAAGGCTCCCACTTCGGTACGCCATCAAGCGCGGCAAGTGGGTGGGCAGCAGGTTAGCCAGCGCACGCCGGGGGCGCGCCGGCGCGTCGATGTGTCGGCGCCCC
>JALYLK010000296.1 GCA_030774275.1 Actinomycetota bacterium | reverse complement strand
TTTCCCGGGCGTTTGCTCCTCCTTTGTAGGCCCGGACCCTGAGAGATCTCTGAGAGACCGTTCAGCGGGCGCCTTGAGAGCAGGAAGCTCGATCGTGAAGCGGGAGCCTTCGGCGTAGGCGCGGCCGCCGTGGCGTTCGGCCGTGGCGCGAACGATCGCGAGCCCGAGCCCCGAGCCGGGCTTGCCGTCGCGGCCCCGCCAGAAGCGCGCGAACGCCCGCTCGACGTCGTCGGGAGCAAGGCCAGGTCCCTCATCCGCGACGCTCAGGCGCGCAACGCCGTTTTCCTGCTCCGCGCCAACGGTGATCCGGCCCCCAGGCGGTCCATAGAGCTCGGCGTTGCGGATCAGGTTGGCGAGCGCGCGCTCGAGCGCCGGGCGGTCTCCCCGGACGGACACGGGCTCGAGCGCGCCGCGCCCGACCTGCGGCTGCTCGGCGGCGGCCTGCACGAGCTCGTCGAGCCGGATGACCTCGGCCGGAGGCGCGCCGGATTCCTCCCGCGAGAGAACGAGCAGATCGTCGGCCAGCCGCGCAAGCCGCTCGGCGTCCGCCTCCAGCTCGGCCACGAGCTCGGGCGTTGCCCCGTGCCGCGCCAGGTAGGCCACGTTTCCACGCAGCGCCGTCAGCGGCGTCCGCAGCTCGTGTGAGGCATCGGCCAGGAATCGGCGCTCCGCGTCACGAGCGCGCTCGAGGCTCGCAAGCATCTCGTTCAGCGTCGCGGCGAGCGTTCCCACCTCGTCGCGCGCCGCGGGCTGTGGGAGCCGGCGGCTCGGATCGCCTGTGCGCTCGACCTCCGCCGCAGACTCCGCGAGCTGCTCCAGCGGCCGGAGAGCGCCCCGCATCAGGATCGCCACCGCCAGTGCGCCCAGAGCGGCCGCCACGAGCCCGGCGACGAGCACGAAGAGGTGCAGGCTCGCGAGCGTCTCGTGCAGATCGTGCGTCGAGGCGGCGACGATGACCGCTCCTCCTGCGGCGGGGCCGCCCACCTCGGCGAGCGGCGCTGTGTAGGCCCGCAGATCCTCGTTGCCGCTCTCCAGCCCGGCGTAACCCGAGCGGCCGTTCGCAATCGCCTGTTGGAGGAGACCCCTTGCGGGCAGTACCCGCCCACCGAGCGAGAGCGAGCGCGCAACGATGCGCCCGCGCCGGTCGACCACCTCGACCGACAGCTGAGTCCCTCCGAGCGGCGAGTCGAGCGCACCGGGCGTCGTCAGCACCGCAGGCGCCGATGCAGCCAGCTGGGCGACCTCGACGGCCCGCGCGTGGAGCGTGCGATCGAAGGAACGGTGGAGATGCCGCGAGACGAGCAGATCGACACCGGCACCGACGACAACGACGGCGAGCAGGATGGCGAGCGTCGCCGCCACGACCGACCGCAGCCGGAGCGACAGCCGGCTCATCGGATCAGGAAGCCGGAGCCCCGCACGGTCTCGATTAGTGGCGGTTCGCCAAGCTTCGCCCGCAGGTACGAGACGTACTGGTCGACGACGTTCAAGCTCGCCGCGGCGGGGCTGCCCCAGACCCGCTCGAGCGCGAGCTCCCGCGTCACGATCTGACGGCGATTGCGCAGGAGCAGCTCGAGCAGGTCAGCCTCTCGCGCGCTCAACCCAAGGTCCCGCCCGGCCCGCGAGCCGCTCCGGGCGCGCACATCGAAGGCCAGATCGCCGTGCGCGAGCAACTCGTCGGGCTCGCGACCTCGGCGGAGAAGCGCCCTGACCCGCGCGATCAACTCCTCGGCCGCAAAAGGCTTGACGAGATAATCGTCCGCGCCGGAGTCGAGCCCGGCGACGCGATCGGGCACGGCGTCGCGGGCGGTCAACATCAGGATCGGCAGGCCGAGTCCTTTGTCACGGAGTCTTCGCGCGACCGAGAGACCGTCGATACCCGGCATGGAGAGGTCGAGCACGACGAGATCGGGCGTCGATCGCTCGACTGAAGCGAGCGCATCGCCTCCATCGGGTGACGCCTCGACCGCATAGCCCTCAGCCGCAAGCGTCCGGGAGAGCATCCGCCGGATCGGCGCGTCATCGTCGACGACCAGAATCACGGCAGGAACCACCTTCTGAGGGTAGCCCGGACCCCTCTACGGTCGGTGCACGGAGACGAGCTCCGCTCTCTCGGTCGGTCCCTTGACTGCGACCTCTTTGACCTCGCCGATCCCACGGACGTAGTACTTGTGGTCGAGCGTGCCCGGCTCGAGCGGTGTCCACTCCTTCGTCAGCAAGGCGCGGCTCGACCTCACGTACGGCACCGAGATCGAGGCACGCAGCGTGAGAACAGAGAAGTGATCTTCCGCATGTCCCCGGTAGTACTCCTGCCGCCGCACCTGGCCCACCTTCGGCCGTCCAGTCATGTAGATGCCGGCCTGCGCACCGTTGCGGCCGGCCCGCCAACTACCTTCCGTGCTCGTCACGTGACCGGCCCGATCGAGCTCGGCAGTCGACTCCCCGAAGTACCAAACGTTTCCGTGAACGTCCTGCGCGTACCAGTCGGTCGTCCGCTCTTCGAGCCGACCTGCGAGAAAGAGCCGGTCGCGAACGCCGGTGCAACGAATGCCCTGGATCGTCTTCGTCTCGCTGGTGACGCTGAAGACGTCCTGAGCGACCTTGCCGTCCTTCACGCCGCGATAGACGAAGGTGGTTCCCGGAATCAACGGGAACCACGGGTTGTCGACCGGGCGAACGAAATCCCCGGGCGACGGTTGGAAGTTCGCCCCCGCGCTGCCTGTGCTCGGCCCAAGACCGAACAGGAAGCCGACCGCCGCGACGGCCGCCACGAGCATCGCGATCGTTCGGGTGCGTGCCTGCCTTGCCATGACTCTCCCTTCGTCGCCTGCACCTCGAAGCTACGCGATCGCTCTGAGACGTTCCTGAGAAGCAGCGCTTTCGGGGTAGGGGATCGCCGTCTAGCGTGAGAAGCGCTCCGCTTGCCGGGCGAACTCGCCGGCGCAGTTCAGTGAGCAGAAGAAGTAGGCGGCGTCCTGATAAGTCAGCCTCCCTGCTGCGCGTTCAGGATCGACGGCCATTCGGCAGACCGGATCGATCGCCAGTCCTCCACTGTCGCTTTCGCTCATGTGGACCGCCGCAAAAATCTCGACTGGCTCTGCG
Organism: Actinomycetota bacterium; assembly: GCA_030774275.1. Taxonomy (GTDB): domain Bacteria; phylum Actinomycetota; class Thermoleophilia; order Gaiellales; family Gaiellaceae; genus 13-2-20CM-68-14. Next base: position 2,503 of record JALYLK010000296.1, on the reverse strand, counting down.
ACGTTACGCAGTTGCTGTCTTCCGCGCGACTCGTAGAACACTCCGGGGAGGTTCGGCACGAGGGCCGCGGTAGATCCGTTAATAAGCACCTCGCCCCCGCTGGCGAGCGCAGAGACCCTCGCCGCGAGATTAACGGCCGCTCCAAAGTAGTCGCCATCGCGCTCGACGGCCGGCCCATGATGCAAGCCGACCCGTACCGCTGGTACGCCATGGTCGCGCATCATCTCGTCCGCGATTCGGAGCCCGAGCAGGATCGCATCGGCGGGGTTGGGAATTCGCAGCATCAACGCATCGCCGATGGTCTTTATGAGCTGACCGCCAATGGCCGGCAGCTCGGTGTTGACGGCGTCGGTGAATTCATCGACGAACGCGAGCGCCTCATCGTCTCCGTGGGCCTCGGTTAGCGCCGTGAAGCCCGCAATGTCTGCGAAAGCGAAAGTCGCTCCGGAGTCGCTCATCGGGTATTGCGTTCGAGGGAGCGGTGGTCGGCCGTCACGAACGCTTCGATCTTGTTCGTGATGAACTCGGCGTCATCTTTGACCCAGCCAAGCAATGCGGACCCCCGCGTGTACTGCCATGTAAGTCCAAGGAAGTAGAGCCCTGGCACGTCGGTGATGCCGCGGCGATGCCGCGCATCACCGTTCGACTCGAGGACGGGGAGCTTGATCCACGAGTAATCGGCGCGGTACCCGGTTGCCCAGATCACGCCATCGACTTCGAGATCGGTTCCATCCGCGAATGTGACCGTTCGTCCTGAGGCGCGGGCGGCCCGAGGCTTCAGATCGACGCCGGAGCGGCGGCCTAGCTCACGCGGACTTGATCCGATCAGCGTCTCTCGCTCCCGCAGCCGTCGCCCGAGGCGCGACTCAACGGTCTTGCTGAGAAGGCCGAGCTTGGTCAACCACCAGAAGAGATCACGTCCAAGGATCGTCTGCGGTAGCGGCATCTGCCGCGAACCAACGGCGAGATGCACATCGTGCGTTGGCGACAGCTCCTTCGCGATCTGAAACCCAGTGTTGCCCCCGCCGACTACGAGGACGGTCCCCTGCGGGATCTGACTCGGGTTTCGGTAGGTGGTGCTATGGAGCTGGAACATCTCCGGGGCGAGCTGTTGGGCCAACTCCGGCACGCGTGGAGCTTGAAACGGTCCCGTCGCGACAACGACCTGCTCAGCCTCGATCGTGCGCCCGTCGATCTCCAACACGAAGCTCCCATCGTTCTTGCTCAGTGAACGGACGGGGCTGCTCAGCTCGATCGGAAGCTCAAATGTCTCCACGTAGCGTTCGAGGTAGGCAATCACTTCATCTCGAGTCGGATAGCCGTCCAGGTCGCCAGGGAAGGAGAGGCCGGGAAGACTGTCGTAGCGTCGGGGCGTGAAGAGGACGAGCGACTTCCAGCGGCTGCGCCATGCCTCACCGATCGAATCGGCCGCTTCGACGATTAGGAATCGCCTTCTCCGGCGCTTGAGCAAATACCCGATCGCGAGACCCGCCTGCCCCGCGCCGATCACCACAACCTCGAAACGCTCCATCGTCGAAGAATCGCCGTCTTGTTCGACGCTGTTCATCGCCCTTACGGCACTACCGCGAAGTGCGCCATCATTCCCATCGCGTGGTGCTCAAGGATGTGGCAGTGATACATCCATTCGCCCGGGCGGTCATCGGGTAACCAGGCAATCCGCGCCCGACTCTTGCGAGGCACGTTGACCGTGTCCTTCCACGCCAGGACCGGCGGCGGCTTCCCCTCTTCCTGCACGATCTGAAAGAAGAACCCGTGCAGGTGGAACGGGTGATCCTGGCCGGTCTCATTGACGAGGTCCCAGACCTGCAGGTCGCCGATGCGCACCGGATCGGCGCGCTGATGGTGACCGGCGTGCATGAGCGCCTTGAGATCGACGGTTCGGGTCGGCTCGGCGTTGGCTGGCACCAGTGGCTCGATCTCGCGAAGTGTCGCGGGAATCAGCGCTTGCGAAGCTGCCGCGGGCCCGACCCGGAGCATCGCGAATACCTCCGGCGGCGTCTCGCCTTTCCCCCGGTCGTACGGAAGCGCTTCGATCGCAAGCTGCTCCCCCTCCTCGAACGGGCCGACCGCCAGATCAACACGCTCGCCAGGGGTGACCAAAACTTCGGTCGCTGAAATGGGCTCCGGCAGAAGCCCGCCGTCCGTACCGATGATTCTGAATGAGCGTCCGCCGATCGAGAGTCGAACAAAGCGTGTGTTCGCTGCGTTCACGACACGCCAACGCTCGATCGTGCCGCCGGCAATCTCAAGCCCGGGCTCTTGCCGGCCGTTCACGAGTCGCACGTCGCCTTCTCGTCCAGCGTGGTGCTCGTGCTCGTCGCCGAACGGCGCGACTTTCCCATCAGGGTCAAGCTTTAAGTCGTCAAGGAGCAGCTCGCGCTCGCCGTCGAAGGTTGGTTCGTCAACGCCGCGGACGACGAGGGCGCCGTAGAGACCGCGTTCCAGCTGCTCGGTCTCGTTGGTGTGCGAGTGATACCAGAAG
>JALYLK010000295.1 GCA_030774275.1 Actinomycetota bacterium | reverse complement strand
ACGACGTCGTCGGCGCGCTCGACGCGTTCACTGACGGGGTGGAGCGGCGGATCGACCTTGCCCGGGTCAACGAGCGCGTCTTCGTCAACAACGCCTCGCTCGGCGTCTACGCGCAGGTCGTTCAGTCCGACGCCTACCGCGACGCCAAGCTCGAGACCTGGGCGCAAATGCTGCCAGAGCTGCTCGGCCCAGATGCGCCGGCGATCGACCTCGTCTTCAACGGGCCGGACGCAAGCGAGTACGCCGACGCGCCGCTGGTCCTGGTCTCAAACAACCCCTACCAGCTCACTCGCTTGGCCGGCGCTGGCACCCGCCCGCGCCTCGACACCGGCGAGCTTGGCATCGTCGCCGCCCGAGTCCGGAGCGCGAGCGATGTCGCCGAACTGGTCACACTCGAGACGATCGGCCACCCGGAACGCTTTCGCGGCCTACTGGAGTGGTCGCAGCCCGAGTTCGAGATCCGCTCAAGCTCATCGGTGGCGATCGGCCTCGACGGTGAGGCGCTCACGCTCGAACCACCCCTGCGCTTCACCTCGCTGCCCCGAGCGCTCCGCGTGCGGCTGCCGCGGCAAGCCGTCGGCGTGTCTCCCTCTGCGGCCGCGGTCTCGCTTACCCGCGACGACCTCATGGTCCTGGTTCGGATTGCGGCCGGACGACCCGACCTGTGGCGACCTAGTGTCCGCCGCTGAACGCGCGGGCTCTCGGCCGCAACACCGACCAAGGAGCCCCGCTAAAGGGCGCAATCGAGCGGCGGGGGTGGGATTTGAACCCACGGGCGACCTTTCGGCCGCCAGCGGTTTTCAAGACCGCCCCGTTCGACCGCTCCGGCACCCCGCCGTGCCTCATTGTCGCAGCGTGGCCTCGAGGGAGGGTACGCGCGGCCGCGCGGGAACTATCAGGGGTGCCCGAGCGAAACCCCGAGCTGGAAGCGGCCTGGCAGGCGCTCGCCGAGCGCGAGCGGCGAGGCGAGGAGGCGACGCACCAGCGGGCGGCCGAGCTGGAGGACCGGAGCGCCCGCGTGGCGGCGCTCTGGGAGGAGGTGGGGGAGCGCTCGACCGAGCTGGCCGCGCAAGAAGCCAACCTCGGCGAGCGCGAGCAGGCGCTCGCGCACACGGCCGAGGATCTCCGCCGCAGAGAGGGGCTCGTCCGAGATGCCGAGGCACGTGTTGAAGCGGGCCGTCGCCAGCAAGTCGACCTCGAGACCATGCAAGCCGAGGTCAGCGCACGTCTGATCGAGGTCGACGAGCGAGGCGAGTGGGTGGCTGCGACGGAGGTCCAGCTGGCCCAGCGGGAGGAGAGCGTCACAGAACGCGAGCAGGAGGTTCGGCGCAAGCTCGCCGAGCTCGAGGCGCGCGAATCGGCCGTGGCGGCGCTCGCCCCGCGCGAGGGAGAGCTCACACGCATCGAGACGCGCTTGAGGGCTGAGCAGGCGCGCGCGGAAGAGCTGCTTGTGGAGGCAGAGCGGCGGCTCGCAGAGGTCGCTTCGCGCGAGGAGGACGCTCGGCGCCGAGCGGCAGCGGTCGACGAGCGCGAACCGCGAATCCAGCGGCTCGCCGAAAAGCTCGAAGACCGGGCGGGCAGGCTAGCCATCGCCGAGGCCAAGGTCGCCAACGGGCTGCGGGATGTCCGTGAGGAGCAGCGACGGCTCGAGCAAGCCAAGCAGCAGCTTGCCGAGCTTGACGAGCGCGAGGCGGAACTGAGGCAGCTCTCGGCCGAAGTGGCTGACCGTAGCGCCTGGCTTGGGGTCGCCGAGCAGGGACTCGGCTCGCGCGAGGCGCAGGCCGCGGATCTCGAAGCATCTGTCGAGCGGCGGCAACGCGCGCTCGACGCCCGCCAGATCGAGCTCGAGCGCTTCGAGCAGAGCCTGAACGCGCGGGAACAGGCGCTCGACTCGGCCGAGGGCGATCTCGAGCAGCGTCGCCGATTGCGCGTCGGCGAGGCACTGCCGGAGGCTAAGTCGGCCTGATCTCCGCCGGCGCTCCGTGCTCTCGGAGCGATTCGGGCACCTCGACCGAGCCGTCCTCCCGCTGGAAGTTCTCGAGCACGGCCAGTAGCCAGCGATCGGTGGCGGCGGTGCCGTTGAGCGTGTGGACCGGCTGTGGCCCGCCGTTCGCGCGGAAGCGGATCTGCAGCCGACGCGCCTGGAAGTCGGTCGTGTTCGAGCAAGACGTGATCTCGCGATAGCGCTCCTGGCTCGGGAACCACGCCTCGACGTCGTACTTCCTTGCCGCGGGCGCGCCCAGGTCGCCGGCCGCGACGTCGACCACGCGGTAGGGCAGGCCTACGGTCTGGACAAGCTCCTCCTCGATCGCGAGCAGCCGCTCGTGCTCGTCCCAGGACTCGTCTGGGCGGGTGTAGACGAACATCTCCACCTTGTCGAATTGGTGGACGCGAAACATCCCGTGCGTGTCCTTGCCGGCGGCGCCGGCCTCCCGCCGGAAGCAGGTCGAGTAGGCGGCGTAGCGCAGCGGCAGCGACTCCGCCTCGAGGATCTCCTCCATATGGAAACCGGCTAGGGCAACCTCGGACGTCCCCGTCAGGTAGAGCCCGTCGCTCGGAATCTCGTAGATGTTCGACTTCTCGGTGGGGAAGAAGCCGGTCCCGTACATCGCCTGCTCCCGGACGAGAACCGGCGGCCGCATGAGCGTGAAGCCGCCGGCGACGAGCCGTGAGACGGCAAGGCGGAAAATCGCCTGCTCGAGCAGGGCGGAGTCGCCCACGATGTAGCCGAAGCGGGAGCCCGACAGACGGGCGGCCCGTTCCATCTCAAAGCGGCCGAGCTCCAGGTGGTCGCGTGGATGCTCGAGCCTGGGCGGCTCGCCCCAGCGGCGGATCTCGACTGCGTCATCCTCGGTCTCGCCATCGGGGACGTCGTCATGGGGCGGGTTGGGCAGAGCCTCCAGCGCGGCATCGCGCGCCTCCGCTGCAGCGGCGAGCTGCTGCTCAGTGTCGCGGAGCTCCTCCTTGACCTGCTTCAGCTCCTCGACCTGCTCGGGCGTCGGCTTGCCTTGCAGCTTCTGACGAGAGCGGAGGTCGTCGACCTTCGGCACCAGCTCGCGCCAGCGCTCGTCGGCGGAGAGCCAGGTGTCGAACTGCTCCGCGGCACCCTTGCGCGCGAGCGTGGCCCGATAGCGTTCGGGATCGTTGCGCGCGGCCTTCGCGTCGATCAAATGGGCGCTATTGCTTCTGGGTCAGGAACGCGACCAAGTCGGCGATCTGCTTCGGCGGCAGCTTGGCGTAGGTGGTCGGCATCACGTTCTGATACCCAGGCTGGATGTAGGCGCTGGGATTCACGATCGACGTGGCCACGAACTGCTTCAGCGGGCCCTGGTTGGCCTGCTTCGCATACTGCGCAAGCTTGTCCAGATCGGGCCCGATCTGACCGTTCGTACCGGCCGGCTTGAACGTGTGACAGCCCCCACAGCCGTTCGCCGCGAACAGCCTCTTGCCCGCGGCCGGATCGCCCTTCGCCACCACGACGGGCGTCGTCTGCGGCTTTGGCAGCGTCCCGCTGACGCCGTTCGCGGTTGGCAGGACCGTGCGTTGGTAGCCGCAACCGGCCAGCAGAAGCGCCGAAGCTCCGGCGAGGACTGCAACGGCGACACGCATCCAGGCGTGAGTCTAATCATGCAGGCGCACGGTTCGGCTCCAGGTGAAGATGCCAATCGCAACGAGCGCTCCGAAGCGAAGGATGTCGAAGCCGGAGTCATTGACGGCCAGCGACACGACCAGCGCGACGAGCAACGCATCGAGCGTGCGGGAGCGGGGCCGGAGCAGCGCCAGCACGAACAGGGTGATTAGAGAGACGACGGCGATCGCGAGGTGGTCGCTCTTGTTCACGATCCCCCGCCAGGAAAGGTGGAGGCGGTGGCCGAGGTCGGAGAGAACGCGGCCAGGCCCACCCCCGACGGCGTGAGTGACGTGACTCGAGCCGCCGGTAAGGGCGTCGAGCCCGACGAGCGCGAGCCCCAACGCGACCACGCCCGCCGCGGCGAGCGCTGCGCGCGTGACGGTGACGCGGCCGCGGACGCCGAGCAGGGCGAGCGTGGCGAACCCAGCGGCGTAGACGATCAGGCCGCCTCCGTCCGCGCCGAGACGGCGCCAGCCGACGACGACGAGCGAGGCGAGCGCGACCACCGCAAGCAGCGGTAGCTCGACCAGGGCGCCCAGCGCGAGCGCAGGGGCGAGCAGCAAGGTCTCGACCTGGTTCGTCAGCCCAAAGAAGCGGCCGCCGCCTTCGGGGTGCGGGCCGAGCGCGGCGAGCGAAACCGTGGCCGGGGAGACGCCGAGGAACACCGCATAGGCACCAAGCAGTAGCGCCAGCGCCCAGGCGTAGAGCGCGCGAGTACGGGCCACGAAGGCGAGCGGCAGGGTCAAAGCCAGCGCAATCGTCCCGCTCCACCAGGGGATGCCGTGCTCGACGTGCAGCGCAGAGGCAATCGTCGACGCGAGCACCATCGCCGGAATCGCGAGCAATGTCGCGCGGCCGAAGAACGGCGAGCGAAGCAGCCACGCGAGGGCAGCGAAGCCGAAGACGAGGCCGATCAGGACCCGGGTGCTCAGCTTGCGCGCGAAATGCGCGGCATTCAGCCGCGCGTTCATCGTCGCGAGCTCTCCCGGAGCGTTACGCGCCGCGCGCGAGGTCAGGATCGGCTGCTGGCCCCGCTCGAGCGAGCGGACCGTCGGCGCCACGTCTGCGATCGAGACGAGGCCGGGAATGTGCGTCGAGCTCGACAGCAGTAGCCCGTGATAACCATCTCCGACGATTGCGATCGGGTAGCGATCGAGGTTGTGGTGCCGGCCTGGGGGAGGGAGCGCGACGTAAATCGTCACAGCCGAAGGCGGGCCGCCGAGCGAGATCAGCGGCTTCCCGCTCGGCTTGCCTCCGAGCAGGGAGTTTTCGAGCTTGCCGTGCGTCAGCGA
>JALYLK010000294.1 GCA_030774275.1 Actinomycetota bacterium | reverse complement strand
GTCTAGGACATTCGGAATCTCTATGCCCAAAGTGTCCCACTAGACTGGCGCACATGGCCATCACGGTGCCGGAGCGGAAGCTGTTGATCGGCGGCGACTGGATCGACACCGGCGAGTGGGTCGACGTGAAGTCGCCCTACTCCGGCGAGCCGGTCGGCCGCGTCGCCAAGGCGGGAGCCGTCGAGACACGGCGTGCGATCGACGCGGCGGAGACGGCGATGCGCGAACCGCTACCGGCTCACAAGCGCGCGGAGATCCTCGTGCGCGTCGCCGGTTACCTGGGCAAGCGTCACGACGAGGTCGCCCGCACGATCTCGGACGAGGCCGGCAAGCCGATGAAGGCCGCCCGCGTCGAGGCGCGGCGCGCGATGTCCACCTACACCTTCGCGGCCGTCGAGGCTCGCAAGCTCGCCGGCGAGGTCGTGCCGATGGACGCCTCGCAGGCCGGCGAGGGCAAGCTGGCGTTCACGCTGCGGCCGCCGATCGGCGTCGTCGGTGCCATCTCACCCTTCAACTTTCCGCTCAACCTCGTTGCCCACAAGCTCGCGCCGGCGCTCGCCGCCGGCTGCGCGGTCGTACTCAAGCCTGCGAGCCAGACGCCCCTCTCGGCTCTACTCCTCGCGGAGGTCGAGACCGAAGCCGGCCTGCCGCCGGGCTGGGTGAACGTGCTGGTCGGGCCTGCGTCCGAGATCGGGGACGTGCTGATCGAGGACGAGCGCGTCAAAGCGATCACGTTCACAGGATCGGGCCCTGTGGGCTGGAAGATCGCCGAGCGCGCTCCTCGGAAACGTGTCAACCTCGAGCTCGGCAACGCGACGCCGGTGATCATCACCGCGGACGCGGACATCGAGCTCGCAGCAAAGGCAATGGCGGCAAACGCGTTCTCCTTCGCCGGCCAGAGCTGCATCTCGGTCCAGCGGATCTACGTCGAAGCGTCGGCGTACGGGCGCTTCGTCGAGCTGTTCGTCCCCAGGGTGGACGAGCTCAAGGTCGGCGATCCGGCCGACGAGGATACCGACGTCGGGCCCGTGATCGACGAGGGCGCGCGCGAGCGGATCCTCGAGTGGATCGAAGAGGCGCGTGCTGGCGGGGCCCGCGTGCTCACGGGAGGCGACACGGACGGCGACTTGATTCGCCCCACAGTCCTGGCCGACGCCGCTCCGAAGCTGAAGGTCAGCTGCGAGGAAGTCTTCGGGCCCGTCTGCACGGTCAATTCGGTCGGCTCGGTGGACGAGGCGATCGAGCTCGCGAACGGGACGCGTTACGGCCTTCAAGCCGGGATCTTCACCGGCGACATCAAGACTGCACTGCGCGCCGCCCAGGAGCTCGAGTTCGGCGGCGTCACGATCAACGAGGCGCCGACGTTCCGGGCCGACCAGATGCCGTACGGCGGAGTCAAGGATTCCGGGAACACCCGCGAGGGGCCCGCGTACGCGGTCAGAGCGCTGACCGAGGAACGCTTGGTGGTGATCGACCTCTAGGAGGGTCTGGCGGAACAGAGTCTGTGCCGTCAGGCCGCGCTGCTCGCCCCGTGGCAGCGTCCTCGGTCGCGCCAATAGCTTTAGCTATTGACACTCCCTGCGTCCTCCCCACGGAACGAGCATCGCACCCTGACGACGAGCGCCGTTCCGCCAGACCCTCCTAGCGCTTTTCGGGCCGGCAGAAACGCCCGCTCACGATGCTAAAGTCGGCGCCCGTGCCGCGATTTCCACTGCCTGGACGCTTTCGGCGACAGCGCGGCCAGACGGAACCTTCCGACGCTGCGGCGCCCCCAGGCCCGATTCGGCGTGCGGGCTCTCCCGGTGCGCTGCGGCGCGAGCGCCGCGAGATCCTGAAGGCACGCGAGGAGCTGCTGCGCGATCTCGGGGGGCTGGCGATGGAGATGTACAGGCGCGAGCAGTTCCGGGAGGATCTGCTGAGCGAGCACGCGCGCGACATCGCCAACCTCGAGGCGCGCCTGCACGAGCTTGACTCGATGCTCGCTGCCGCCGCGGCCGGGCGCCGCACGACGGCGAGCCGCTGCGAGTGCGGCGCACCGATCATCTGGGGCTCTCACTTCTGTGCGAACTGCGGACGCCCGGTCGGAGAGCAAGCCGTCGTCAGCTGCACCCGGTGCGGCCACCCGCTTCCGGCAGACGCGGGTTTCTGTCCGAGTTGCGGAAAGGCGGCCGAGCCGGTGGACAACGGCTACCGCGAGCGCGGGCCAGACGCAACCGTGATCGGGCAGGCCGGAGCGGGCAGCGGCGAAGAGGGAGCCCCGAAACCGGACCGCTGGGAGGAGTAGCCGGTGAGCGTCTCGCCCCCGCGAAACGGCGAAGCGCCCGAGGCCACCGGCCGGCCGGCCGCCGCTGAGGCTGCGCACAAGCCACTCTGTCCACGCTGCGGGACGCCGTACGAGCCGGGCCAGGAGTACTGCCTCGAGTGCGGGCTCCGCTTGCCGGTCGAGGCCGCCGGCGTCGTGCCGCGGCTGGGCCGAGCCTGGCGCCGCCAGTTCGCGTGGTATCCCGGCGACTGGATCTGGCCCTCGCTGCTGGCGCTGTTGATCGCGGCGCTTGCAGGCATCGGCGCCGCGGCGTTCGTGTCACACGATCAGAAGCGCGCCGACTACGTCACCGGGACGAGCCCGTTCGGACAGGTCACCCCGACGATTACGGCCCCTGAGCACACCAGCGAGACGACGCCGACGACGCCCACGTCAACCGGCGCCCAGGGGCCTCAGGCGCCCGGTCAGACGACCCTCCCGGCACCGGCGCTGACGACCTGGCCAGTAGGAAAGAGCGGCTGGACGGTCGTCCTCCAGGCACTTCCGACGACGAACGGCCGCCCCTTCGCCATCGCGCAGGCCCGCGCGGCCGAGCACAGCGGCCTGAAGGAGGTCGGCATCATCGACTCCTCGGGCTACTCGAGCCTCCACCCCGGCTACTACGTCCTGTTCAGCGGCGTCTACACGTCTTTCGACGACGCGAACACCGGCGCGACGACCGCTCGCTCGCATGGATATCCGCGTGCCTACGCGCGTCGAATTACGCCGTAGAGCGCAGTTAGCGCGTTTGCTCACAAGAAAACTTCACCGCGGACTTTGTGACAAGCCTCGAACCGTTTAAGCTTTCCCCGGTCGGGAGATCCTGACCGGAGGATTAATCGGGAGTTAACAAAGCTTTGCGAGGGATTAACAGGCTGGACGGAATACTGATTTCTGACGAGCGAATGGTGCAGATCAAGGCGTGTATGTATCAGTACTCGCGGGCGATCTATCGCTCGATTAAGGACCTGGTAGACCCCTACGTCGACCCGGAGACGCGGATCGAATACCGGCGCCAGGTGCTCGAGGCCTGCGAGCAGACGATGGAGCGCCTGGCCACAGACCCGCTTTACTTTGCGAAGCCCGAGCGAGCGCTCTTCCAGGACATCCGGCGCTACTTCCCGATCACGGCCCAGGCCCAGGTCGCCTGGGCGGTCAGCGAAGGAGTCACTGCGGCCTGTGCATTCATCGAGTCGCAGATCGAAGCCGGGGCCTTCGACGGTGGCGTTTCGCGCTGCCGGGCAACGACACGCAAGGGCAAGCCGTGTCAGCGCACACCGCTCCCCGAGCGCGACTACTGCCCATCGCACCAGCATCTCGAGACTCGCTCTCGCGTAGCTGCTTAAAGCTCCAGACTCGGATAGGCTCGGGGCCATGCCCCCGTCTAGGAGCGAAGCGAAGTCCAACCCAGCTCCGCGGAAAATGCGGAGCATTTTCCGCGGCTAATGTCGCACGACACGGACAAGCTGATCCGCCAGCTCTCGCTGGTCGCCTTCCTGATGGCCGAGCGCCGGGCCGTCACGGCGCGTGACATCAAGGGCAACGTCGAGGGCTATCAGGAGATGTCGGACGAGGCCTTTGCCCGCCGGTTCTACTCCGATCGCGCGGAGCTGATCGCGCTAGGGGTGCCGTTGCACTCCCAGCGCGACGAGTACACGGGCGAAGAGCTGTACACGATGCGCTCCGAGGCCTACTTCCTTCCGCAGCTCGATCTGAAGGACGACGAGCTCGCCGCGCTGCAAACCGCCCTCTACCTGCTGGAAGGAAAGTTCGCCTACGCCGAGCCGCTCCGGCTCGCGCTGCAGAACCTCGCGCTCGGCCGTCCCGGCTTCGCCGAGGCACCGACAGACACCGCTCTCAGGGTCGAGGTGCTCGATCCGGAGTACTCGGCCGAGCTGGCCGGCCGGCTGGGAAAGCTCGAGGGAGCGATCTCGAAGCAGCGGACCGTCAAGTTCGCCTACCGGTCGATCTCGCGCGACTCGGAGGAGGAGCGAACGCTCAACCCATTCGCGCTCTTCCAGGACAACGGCGCCTGGTACGTGGTCGGCCAGGACCTCGTCCGCGAGGCCATTCGCACCTTCCGCGTCTCGCGGATCCGCGGCGACATCCGCTTCGCGACTCGCAGGGAACGGGACTTCCGGTTGCCGGCGGACTTCGAGATCGACGAGTACCGCGACCGGCCGCCGTGGCAGATCGGCGACCTGGTCGGCGAGGCGAGGATCGAGGTCGCCGGCGACACCGCCTGGTGGGTCGAGCGTACGTACGGCGAGCACGGCAGCGTCGAGGACGGCGTCTTCGTCACCGAGTACTCGAGTCCCGGCCAGCTCGCCTCGTGGATCGTCCGCCAGGACGGCCGCGCTGCGCCGGTCTCGCCGCCGGAGCTCCGGCGAGAGGTCGCGCGCTCGCTGCGTCTTGTCCGCGACCGGCACGAGGGTTCACCACCGGCCCTCGCCACCGAGGCGAAGGCGCGCGAAGAGGAGGAGCTGGAGCGCGTCGCCGGCCCGGTGGCGCCGGAGCGCTTCGCGGTGCTCCAGGCGCTGTTGGCCTACCTGCTCGATCGTTGCGGCGAAAAGACCGAGGCAGTTGTCGAGGCGTCCGACCTGATCGAGCGCTTTCACGTTCCCGCGGACGAGCTCGAGGAGCACCTGTCCCTGCTCAACCTGGTCAACTTCGGCGGCGGCTGCTACGCGATCTACGCGGAGCTGTCGGACGGCAAGGTGCGCGTCGACAAGGAGCTCTTCGGAGACACCTTCCGCGCCCCGCCCCGTTTGACGCCGCTCGAAGCGCGGGCGATTCGGCTGGCGCTCGAGTTCGTTGGGCCGATGATCGCCGCCGACGCGCGGACTCCGCTCGACCGCGTGCGAAAGAAGCTCGAAGAGACCTTCGGCGAGTTCGAGCTCGCGCAGACACCCGATGTCCACGTAGGCGATGCCGAGGAGGGTCTCGTCGCGACCTTGACGCAGGCGATTCGCGGTCGCCGCCTCGTCGAGCTCGACTACTTGAAGGGCGGTGAGGAGTCGACCTCCGAGCACCTCGTCGAGCCGTACTCGATCGAGCGGCGGCTGCCCTTCTGGTACGTGCACACGTGGGACCGGACCCGCGAGGGCGAGCGCTCATTCCGGCTCGACCGGATGCGGAGTGCCCGGCTGCTCGACGACGAGTTCGAGGCTCGAGAGGGCTTCGAGCCACACGGTCTGCGCGACGCCAGACACGTCCAGATCTGGTATTCGCCCGAGGTAGCGCGCTGGCGTCTCGAACGCGGCCCCGCGGTCTTGCTGAAGGACGGATCGGCGATCGAAGAGGTCGCCGTCGGGAGCGAGGATTGGCTGATCGGAGAGATCCTCTCGTTCCGCGGCGAGGCCGTCGTCCGAGAGCCGAAAGAGCTCCGTGCGCAGATCGCGGAGCGAGCCCGGAAGCTCCAGGCCGAGCTCGGGCTCACACGCGTGCGCGTCCCCTCAGCGCGCTGACGCATCGAGAGGAAGCTCCGGCGTCACCGGGAGGCCTGCTGCTCGTTGGCAAGTGCGATGCGAGCGTTTCGCTGCAGAAAGCGGCCGTCGTTGCGCGGCACGTAGAGGCGCGCATACCGCTCGCGCAGCTCTGTCGGCTCGCTCTCGAGCCAGTCCACGAGGTCGACGTGCGGCTCGGCCCCAGCCGGGACGGAACCGCCTGCGCGGCGCTTTTCGACTCCGCGATTCCAGGGGCAGACGTCCTGGCAGATGTCACAGCCGTAGACCTGCGCCTCCAGCGCCTCGCGGTACGGCTCGGGCGCGTCGTGCTCCGACTGCGTCCAGTACGAAAGGCACTTGGTCGCGTCGAGGGTCCCCAGCTCGTCGAGCGCGCCCGTCGGACAGGCCTCGATGCACAGTGCACAGGAGCCGCAGTCGAGTGCGAGCGGCGCGGTCGCCTCTAGCTCGAGGTCGGTGACGAGCGTGCCGAGGACGACCCAGGAGCCGAACCGCCGCGTGATCAGCAGCGTGTTCTTGCCGTAAAAGCCGACCCCCGAGCGCGCCGCGGCCTCACGGTCGACATGCTGGTTCTCGTCGACGAGCACGCGGTACTCGCCGCCCAGCCGCCGGCCGAGCTGATCCAGCTTCTCCCGTAACTCCGCGTATGCGTCGTACCACGTGTATCGCGGCAACCTGCCGTGCCCAGGCGGGCGCTCGGGCTCCTCGGCGTAGTAGCAGAGCGCGGCAGAGACGACGGTGCGCGCGTTCGGCAGGAGCTTTTCCGGATGACATGAGGTCTCGGGCTGCGCCATCGTGAAGCGCATGTCGGCGAACAGACCGCGCGCGCGCCGTTCGCGGATGTCGCGTTCAGTGTTTGAGTATGGCTCGGCGGGCGAGGCACCGACCACGTCGATTCCGAGCTCATCCGCGAGCTGCTCCAGCTCGGCAGCGGTCATGTGAAAGATTGTGCCTCCGTGAGGGCGATCAGGATTCACGAAGACGGCGGGCCCGACGTCCTCCGCTACGAGGATGCGCCCGATCCTTCACCCGCGGAGGGTGAAGTTCTCGTCCGCCTTCGGGCGGCGGCGCTGAACCGCATCGACCTCTGGATCCGCAGCGGACAGCCGTCGGTACCGAAGCCCCGGATCCTCGGCTCAGACGGTGCCGGCGAACGTGTCGATACCGGCGAACGAGTGGTCATCAACCCGGGCCTCGACGACGGCCGCCTGATCGTCGGCGAGCACATGGACGGGACGGACGCCGAGCTGATCGCCGTGCCCGAAGAGTACGTCCGCCCCATTCCGGACGAGCTTACGTTCGAGGAGGCTGCCGCGTTCCCGCTGGTCTTCGAGACCGCCTATCGGATGCTCGTGACGAAGGCGCAACTGCGTGAAGACGAGTGGGTCTTGGTCTGGGGAATCGGCGGCGGCGTCGCGACGGCGTCGCTGGCGATCGCTAAGGCGTTCGGCGCGCGCGTGCTCGCGACCTCCTCGAGCGACGCGAAGCTGGAGCGCGCGCGCGAGCTGGGTGCCGACGCGGTCGTCAACCACGTGAGCGGCGACGTCGCGGCGGCGGTCAAGCAGGCGACCGGCGGTGTTGGCGTCGATGTCGTCGTCGAGCACGTCGGCGAGGCGACGTGGAAAACGTCGCTCGCCGTCGTGCGGCCCGGAGGCCGCGTCGCCGTCTGTGGCGCCACGAGCGGCGCAAACCCCCCGGCGCAGCTGCACCGGGTCTGGTGGAAGCAGCTGACGATCTACGGCTCGACCATGGGCTCGCGTGAAGACTTCGCGGGTGCATTCGAGCTCGTCGCGTCAGGCCGAGCGCGGCCGGTGATCGACCAGGTCTTTCCGCTGGAGGAAGCGCGAGCCGCGCACGAGCGAATGGAGCGCGGCGAGCAGTTCGGCAAGATCGTGCTGCGGATTCCGGAATGAGGCGACCAGCGCCGAGCCCGCCTCTAACGAGGCGGGCTCGTCTGGCGCTGTGCCTACGGGTGGTACTGCTCGTCGACCGACCGGACGGTGTCGATTCGGACCTGGATCCAGAAGCGACGGCGCGGTGTGGTCGAGCTCGCGAGCTTTGCCACCGTGGTGCGGGTCGAGCAGGTCGCATGAGTCAGAACGGTGACATGCGCAACCGTGGGGACGAGAAACGTCAGCAGCTTGTGCGTCTCGTCGCGCGCATAGGTGTCATTCGGGACGTCGCTCGACCCGGTGTCTTCGAGCGCGGCGCGGCTTGCCGTCGCACCGCTGAGGAGCCAAGCGGGATCGAAGCGGAGCACAAAGTGATTGCCCTTTCGAGTGAGGGAGCTGATGTGCCCGTACAACGACTGCTGACCCGCGGGCGTAGCGCGCGGGAGCGTCGCGAACGTACAGCTCTGCTTGGCGGCCGGTGCGGCCGCGGATCGGGACGTCGCCGAGGCGGCCGAGACCACCCCGACCACCGCAACACCCGTGGCGAGGATGATGAGCGATGACTTCATGACGACTCCTTTCGGTTGGGGTCGCCTGAGCATCGACGGCTGCGGTCAAGCCGCGCCAAAGCGGTGGTAAAGGCGGACGACTTTCCTTGTTTTTCGGGCCCTCGGGGCGAAGCTAGGTCGACAAACCGCTAACCAAAACCAAGGATGAACTTCGCGTCGTCGGACATCTTCTCCGGCGACCAGGGCGGATCCCAGGTCAGCTCGACCTCGACGTCCTCGACGTCCGGGATTGCCCGTGCGATCTGGTCGATGTTCTCCTGGATCATCGGCCCGACGGGGCAACCCATCGAGGTCAGCGTGTGAATCACCTTGACCTTCGGGCCCTCGACCTCGACGTTGTAGAGCAGGCCAAGCTCGACGATGTCCATCCCGAGCTCTGGATCCTCGACGCCGCGGAGGGCGTCGACGACTTCTTCTTTCGTAGGCACAGGTCCAGCCTAGCGCCCCGTCCAGTAATGCCGCCGAGTTTCTGGGTCGCGAGCACCAAGCCAGAGGCCGCACTCGCTCGTAGCCAACGCTGGCAGCCTTGGCAAGAGCGAGGGTGGACCCTGGCGCCGCGTGATCGCGGGCCAGAAGCCGGCATGCATTGCTGGACGGGGCGCTAGCCTAGGAGACGCACTTCCTCGCGGCGCTCCCGCGCGAAGAAGTGAATGCCGTCCACGAACCGGACCCAGTTGCAGCGCGTGCACATGACGAGCGAGTGCGTTCGCGCCGAGTCGGCCAGGAAGCGCACGCCTCGCAGCAGATCGCCGTTGGAGACTCCCGTCGCCGCGACGATCACCTCTCCTGGCGAGAGGTCGTCGATCGTGAAGATCCGATCGACGTCGTCGAGCCCGTACTCGCGCGCCTGCTCGATCTCGCTGCGCGTCGTCGGCCAGAGCTGCGCCTGCAGCTCGCCACCGAGGCAGCGCAGGGCGGCTGCCGCCATGACGGCCTGGCGGGTGCCGCCGATCCCGATCGCGAGATGGTCGTTGGTGCCACGGATCGCAGCGGAGATCGACGCCGTCACGTCGCCGTCCTGGATCAGCTTGATGCGGGCGCCTGCTGCGCGAATCTCCTCGATCAGGTCGTGATGGCGCGGCCGGTCGAGCACGATCGTCGTCACGTCGTTGACGCTGCGCCCGAACGCGTCGGCGATCCCCTGGATGTTCTGCGCAACCGGCTGCCGTAGATCGATCGCGGCGCGAGCCCGCGGGCCGACCGCCAGCTTGCGCATGTACATGTCCGGAAGCGTCTGCAGCGAGCCGGGCTCGCCGACGGCGATCATCGACATCGCGCCCCCGCCGCCGCGAGCGACGACGCCGCGGCCTTCCAGCGGATCGAGCGCGAGGTCGACCTGCTCGCCACCCGCCCCTACTCGCTGGCCACGGGCGAGCGTCTCGTCCTCGTCCGCGCCGGCGCCGATCACGATCCGGCCGTCGATTGGCAGGTGCTCCAGCGCCGATCGCATCGCCTCCGCGGAATCTCGCTCGGCGGCCTCCTGGTCAGCTCGCCCCAGCCAACGCGCCCCCGCCAGCGCGGCGCGCTCGGTCGCACGCGCGTAGCTTTCACAGAGGCAGTAGCGGTCGAGCTCGGATCCCTCGCGCTGCCTGATCGGCGCGGTCTCGGTCATCCGACTTTCTCGAAGCGTTCGGCACTCTCGAGGACGAGCTCCATGGCCTGCGCGATCGCCAGCTCGATGTTGCCGTTCT
This sequence comes from Actinomycetota bacterium, assembly GCA_030774275.1. Taxonomy (GTDB): domain Bacteria; phylum Actinomycetota; class Thermoleophilia; order Gaiellales; family Gaiellaceae; genus 13-2-20CM-68-14. The sequence continues at coordinate 10,436 of JALYLK010000294.1, read as the reverse complement.
CGATCACCGGCACGCCGGCTTTCTCTGCTCGCCCGACGATGTAGTCCTGGAGCTCGCGGATGTCGCCGAGCGCGTCCAGATAGCGCTCGAACGGCCGTGCGCTGCCCGAGATCGAGTCACGCAGCCAGAAATGGCTGGCGTGCGCTTCGACGTCTTCGATCGCGAGCACGAACTGGACGACGAGCGCCCCCTCGATCTCGGCCGAGACCATCCCGGGCACGAGGTGAACGCCCTCGAGCACCATCGACCAGCCCTCCTGCATCACGCGCTCGATCGCGGCGCGGACGCCGACGAGCACGTTGCGGGTCTGCGCGAGGAAACCGTGGAGGACACGATTCTCGTCGTCCTCGTCCTGCGACGCGCCTGCCTCGAAGCTCGAGTAGTGGATCGCGGGCATGAAATCTTGCGAGAAGAACGCGCGCATCGTCTGCCGCACGAAGTCGGTCGAGGTCACGCGCGTGATCCCGAGGCGGTAGGCGATCTCAGTCGCAACCGTGGACTTGCCCGTCCCCGTGGCGCCGCCGATCAGCAGGACGATCGGCCGGTCGAGGTCATCGAGCCGGTTGAAGAGGCTCAGCCGCCGGATCACTTGCGCGCCTTCGTCTTCCCCCCACATGCCGACGGCCAGCTCGTGCAGCCGCTCGAGCGAGGAGGCACGCTCTCCGGCGGCGGCCAGGTCGGCTTCCGCCGTCAGCGCAAGCTCGTACGCCCTCTCTGAAGGCACGCCGGTCGCGATCAGCGCGCGCGCCAGCAGGCCCTTCGAGAACGGAAGTCCGTCCTCGCCGCCGAGCGGCAACGGCTGGCGGTGGCGCCGCTCGCTCACGTTCTCACCGGCTCCGCGGCCGCGGCCGCGACAAGGGCCCGAAGCTCCGGCTCGAGCGCCGGCTGACCGGGGATGGGAACGAGATCGTTCGCCGCCAGCACGACTTCGACGCCTCGCCTCGCGCCCGCCTCCGCGACGGCGTCGATTCCGGCCGCCTTGATCTCTGTCAGGTAGACGTCCGCGTCAACGGTCTCCAGTTCGCGCAGCAGCGCCGGGCGGTCGGCCAGGTTGCCCGAGACGTGGACGACGTCCACTCCCTGGTCGCCCAGATCCGCGGCGAGCCGTTCGTGCGCCGAAGTGGACGCTGTCGCGAAGTAGGCGACGCGCTTGCCGGCCACCGGCGCGAGCGGCCGGGGACGGAAGCCGACGGCGATCACCGGGACGTCCCGCTTGACCTCACGGATCGACTCTGCAAGCGCCTCGTGCGGCGTGTGTGCGTCCGCCATTGTGACCAGGACGAGGTCGGCGATCAGGATCCGGTAGGCGTTCAGGTAGCCGGTGACGAGCTCCGGCGAGTCGAACGTGCTCGTGACCAGCACGCGCTTGCCGGTCACGACCGGCGGAATCGCCGCACCGCTGCCGTCGAACACCACCAGGTCGGGCGAGCGTCGGAGCGCCAGCTCGGCACCCGCGGGCACGTTCGACGTAGCAACAGCGCCGGCAAGCCCTCCCCCGCAGCGCCGGCAGCCGATCGTCACGACCCCGGCAACGGCAGCAAGCTCCAGGTAGTCGGACGCCGCGTGACGGCCTTCGCGCGAGAGCGCCAGCAGCTCGGCGACGCTCGGGGGCGACTCCGCAACCTCGGGCGTCTCGGGCCCGCCCCGCCCCATTGCGACGGCAACGACCTTCCGGTCGCGCGAGAAGAGCTGAGCAACGTGGGCCGAGACCGCGGTCTTGCCGACGCGCTTGCCGGTCGCGTAGACAGCTAGGGAGGGCAGCGGGAAAGGCTCGAACTCGGGCGGCTCGAGGCGGAAATCCGCTCCCGCATATGGCACGCCGGCCGCGAGCACCCGGCTCGCGAGCCGGAAACGCGCAGCAGGCCCGAGCACGGGCTCGTCCGACAGATCGAGCACGAGCTCCGGCTCCAGCTCGCGCAGAGCCGCATCGAGCTCGTCGTAGACGGGCACGCCGTAGTCGCTCTCGCCACGGAGCTTCTCGGTGCCGCCGACCATCACTGCGCCGACGAAGTCGTACTGCAACTCCGCGAGCGCGTCCCGGACCGTCGGCGCATAGTGCTCCCCATCGATCAAGGCGAGTGTGCGAATCATCGCGACGAGGTCACCTCACCCTCGATTCGAGCCGTGTACTTCTCAAAGGCCCGGGTCTGCGTCGAAAACTGGATGATCCGCTCCTGCCCGTGGAACGGGTACTTGCGCCAGACGTCCACGTGGTGATCGGTGATCTCGATCAGGTTGTAACAGGGCCGCGTCTTTCCGCGCAGGCGATGGGACGAGACCGTGCCGGCATTGATCACGAACAGGTCTTCGAGCCGCCAGGCGTACGGAACGTGCTTGTGGCCTGAGAGGACGATGTCCACGCCCGCGCGCTGCAGGCACTCGATCGCGTCGCCCGCGTCGTAGACGATGTTCCGCTCGCGTCCGGTGCCTGGGACCGGCAGGAGGTGGTGATGGAGCACGAAGATCCGAAGCTCGGCATTGCCCTCGGCGAACTGCTCCTCGATCCAGCCGTAACGGCCGCGCCCGATCTGGCCGTGGTCGAGGTCGGGCTCGGTCGAGTCGACCGCGACGATCGTGACGCCTTCGCGCTGGACGACGCGGTTGCGCGCACCGAACAGCTCTTCGAAATGGATGTACCCGACGTTGCGCGAGTCGTGGTTTCCGGGAATCACGACCACACAGTCGCATTCGAGCCGGTCCAGGTAGGCCTTCGCCTCCACGTACTCGTACTTGAACCCCATCGCCGTCAGGTCGCCCGAACAGACGACGATGTCCGGCTCGAGATCGTTGATCTCGTTGATCGCCCGCTCCATCAGACCAGGCACAAAATGCACCTCGCCGCAATGGATGTCCGAGATCTGGGCGATCTTCATGGGTATCGCCGCAAAATGCTACGCATTTTCCGCGGCGGGTCTTGCCTCGCTTCTTTCGCCAGCAGTCACGGGCCGCAGCATCCGGATCCAATGCTACTTTCGGTCGAGTGGGGGCCGAAACAGCCCGGAGCGCGGCGACACCCCGCTTTGCGAATGATGCCGAGCGGGAGTGCGCACGACTGCTCGACTTCTACGGCGTTCCCTGGGAGTACGAGCCGCGGACCTTCGCACTCGAAGAGGTGGAGGGACGCATCACCCAGGCATTCACGCCGGACTTCTACCTTCCGGAGCAGGACCTCTACGTCGAGGTGACCGTGATGAAGCAGGCGCTCGTGACCCGCAAGAACCGCAAGCTGCGGAAGCTTCGTCAGCGCTACCCGAACGTCCGGATCAAGCTCTTCTACCGGCGCGACATCGAGCGCCTGGCCCAGCGATTCAGACTCGATTTCGTCGGCTGAGCGACGACCTGCGGGTCGGCGAGACGTACCTCACCGCAGGTGAGATCCAGGCTCGCGTCGCCGAGCTGGGCGTGCAGATCGCCGCGGACTACGCAGGACTCGACCTCGTGCTCGTGGCTCCGCTCAAGGGCTCTCTGTTCTTCGCCGCTGACCTCTCCCGGGCGATTTCATCGGTGCACGAGCTCGATTTCGTCGAGCTCGCGGGTTACGGCGGTGCCGAGCCCGGCGGCCACGAACGAGTCCGGCTGCTGAAGGATCTGAACGGATCGGTCGAGGGTCGCGACGTGCTGGTCGTCGAGGACGTGGTCGACACCGGCCTGACTCTCAACTATCTGCGCAAGCTGCTCGAGCTCCGGCGACCCGCGTCGCTCGGAATCGTGACGCTGCTCGACCGCCCGTACCGGCGACTGGTCGACGATCTCCCCGTCCGGTATGTCGGTTTCGTCGTTCCCGACGAGTACTTCGTCGGCTACGGCTTCGACCTGGACGAGCGGTATCGCAACCTGCCCGATCTGCGTGTCGCGAAGTTTAGGCGTACCTAACTTCTCGGCTACACTCAGATCGATGAACGCCACCGCACGCACGGCGGAGGATGCCGGCCGGGTCCTGCGCGGCGAGCAGCGTCGGCGCGGCTTCCGCATCCTGCCCTTCCTCGGCCCGGCATTCGTTGCCTGCGTCGCCTACATCGACCCCGGCAACTTCGCGACGAACATCGCCGGAGGCTCCCAGTTCGGTTACACGCTGGTTTGGGTGATCGTCGCGGCGAACCTGATGGCGATGGTGATCCAGACCCTCTCGGCGAAGCTCGGGATCGCCACGGGGCACAACCTGCCGGAGGTCTGCCGCGAGAGATTCTCCCGGCGGACGTCCTTCGGGCTCTGGATCCAGGCCGAGGTGATCGCGATGGCGACCGACCTCGCGGAATTCCTTGGTGCCGCGATCGGATTCCACCTGCTTTTCGGGATCGCACTCTTCCCGGCGGCACTGCTGACCGGCGCCACCGCCTTCCTGATCCTCGGCCTGCAGCGCTTCGGCTTCCGGCCCTTCGAAGCGGTGATCGCGGCGATCGTCGGGGTCGTCGGTGCCTGCTACGTCGGCGAGCTCTTCTACGCGAACCCTCCGCTGGGGACGGTCGCCCGCCATGCCGTTGTGCCTCAGTTCGCCGGCAGCGAGTCCGTGCTGCTGGCGGTCGGAATCCTCGGCGCAACCGTGATGCCGCATGTGATCTACCTCCACTCGGCGCTGCTCCAGGACCGAGTCCTGCCGAAGTCGGAGGAGCAGGCGCGCCGCCTCTACCGGTTCACGCGCATCGACGTCGGGATCGCGATGTCCATCGCCGGGCTGATCAACATTGCGATGCTCGTGACCGCAGCGAGCACCTTCTACACCAACGGCCTCACCCACGTCGCGTCGCTCGAGACGGCACACCGGACGCTGAGCGGGATTCTCGGCGGCGCTTCGAGCACCCTCTTCGCGCTCGCGCTCCTCGGTTCGGGGCTGTCGAGCTCAACCGTGGGAACCCTCGCCGGACAGGTCGTCATGCAGGGCTTCATCCGCCGGCAGATCCCGATCTGGGTAAGGCGGCTCGTGACGATGGTGCCGGCGCTGATCGTGATCGGGATCGGGCTCAATCCGACACGCACCCTCATCATCAGCCAGGTCGTCCTGTCGTTCGGAATCCCGTTCGCGCTGATCCCCCTGGTCATGTTCACCAGCAAGAAGGATCTGATGGGCGCGCTCGTCAATCACAAATCGACGACGATCGTCGCCACGGTGATCGCAGCCGTGATCTCTGCCCTGAACATCTTCCTGCTGTATCAGACGTTCACGTAGACAAGCCAGCCGCTTCTCGATGTCGTACGGAGACTTCCTACCGAGCTTGGGGGGGCGGCTCCGGATCTAGCGGCGAGGGCTCCGGCATAGGCTCGGGGGACGGCACCGGCGTGGGTGGCTCCGACGGCACCGGTGACGGCTCAGGGACCGTGACCGGCTGAGGCGGCTCCGAGGGAACCGGCATCGGCTCGGGGAACTGTGGCGGCTCGACGATCGCCGTCGGCTGAACCTGGAGTTGCGCGCGCTGGATGCGTTCGTTCGCTGCTGCTGCGACTGTCCTCATCTCCGTCTCCTTGTCGGCGAGGCTTTGGTCGATGTCGCTCATGCGGCTTCGCGCAGTTTCGGCCTGGTCGTCCGCGCCACGGTATACCGCCTCACCGAGCGTCCGCGCGGCTTCGGCCCGCTCGGCGACCAGGTCCGAAAGCTCGTGGCGGAGGCGCAGGAGCTCTCTCCGCGCGTTTGAGTGGACGCTCACGGCTTCGACTGCGAAGCCGGCACGGTCGCGCATCCGCTCGACCGTCCGCCGGGAGAACCGCACGAGCGCGATCTCCGGCGGCCGTCTCGCCGCTGCGACGAAGAGCGTCGAGAACAACGCCGCCGCCACGAGCAGCAGCGCACCCGCGATCGTGTTCCCGCCGACGAGGACGACGATCGCGGCCACAAGCGCTGCGACCGCTAGCGTGAACAAGGCCAGCGGCGGGGCGACGCCAAAGTAGCGCGGCGCTGCCGCGACCCTGTGCACCGGCACCTGGCCTGTCTCGTCGGGTGGAACCTCTTCGATCGCAGTGGAGTCGTTCATAGCGGCTGTGCGGACGCCGCACTCGGGACAGAAGCGCGTGTCTTTCACAAGGCGCGCGCCACAGTTCGAGCAGTTAGCGGCGGACATGCACCTTTGCCTCCCGAGCTCGGGGTTCGAGTGCCCGGAGGGCCTCGGCGGCCCGCCGACGCAGCGGTCCGACCAGTGTGCGGTAGTCCTCGTCGGAGACCTTGCCTGTGCGGTGGTCGAACTCCAGCTCCTTCAAGGCCGCGAGCGCACGATCGCGTTCCTCGGTGAGCTCGAGCCGCCTCCGCTCGAGCGCGTCGGGCTCACCGAGCCGGTCTTCGGCGGCGGGCAGCCCCGGACGCCGCAGAAACGGCAGCGCCACGACCAGGACGCATGCGATGGCAAGCAGGACGCCGAGCGAGAGCCAGACGCTCACCCGCCGAATGCTAGTGGCCTGGCCGGGTCGGGCTGCGGTCAGGCTTCAGGCGTCGCGGTGGCCCGCCGCGCGGGGACCCGGTAACCGTGTTCCTCGCAAAGGCTCCCGGGCGAATCTTCGGTCAGCGCGTCGCAGTAGCCCTTTCCGTAGGCGGCGCGCATGAAGGCAGCGACGACCTCGATGTTCCATTCGTCGATCTCACCCGCCTCCCGCCAGAGATCGGCGAGACGAAGGTCGATATCGAGTTCCAGCAGGTCGATTCGGCTCGGGCGTTTTGGCATGGACAGAGCGTAGAAAAAACGTCGGACAGCATAAGCATGGGGGAAACCGTTTCCGGCTCCGCCGGCGATACGCTGCTGATCCATGGGCGAGCTTCGTTTTGGACCGGCCCGAGTTCCCTCACGCGACAGTCCCGAGGCCGCGATCGAGTTGCTTCAAGAACGGGGCTACACGGCCTGCGAGATCGACTTTGAAGGCAAGTTCTGGATGGACTACCCGTGGGCCGCGCGCTTCGGTGACCTGGCACGCGAGGCTGGGATCGTGCTTTCGGTCCACGCGCCGATTGCAGGGTTCATGGGTCACGTCGAGCGCGACAAGAAACAGCGAATGGCCGTCGGCATGCTCGACCACTCAGCAGGGATCGCGAAGACGGCCGGCGCCGAGCTCGTCGTCTTCCATCCAGGCTTCCTGCTGGGTCGCGAGCGAGCAGACGCGATCGACTCCGTCGTCGAGCAGCTGGGCGAGCTGCGCGAGCGGCTCGAGGCCAAGGACCGGGCTGTGCCGTTCGGGGTCGAGGTCATGGGTCGTGTCCGTGAGCTTGGCACCGCGGAGGACGTCTTCGCGATCGCCAAGCGCACCGGTTGGGTCCGACCGGTCGTCGACTTTGCCCACCTGCACGCCGTGACGGATGGAGGCTTCACCGAGACCGAGGCGTTCGCGGAGATCCTCGAAGCGGCCGACGCCGTGCTCGAGAAGGGTGCGCCGTTCCACATCCATTTCTCGGACATTGCTTACGCAAACCGCAACGAGACCAAGCACTTGCCTTACGGCGAGGGCACGTTGCGCGCCGAACCGCTCGGCGAGGCCCTCGTGCGCTTCAAGCGTCCGGCGACCGTGATCAGCGAGTCGCCGGACGAGGAGTCACATCAGGCGATTCGTGCCGCGCTGGAGGCGGGACTCGCGTCCTCGAGACGCCGCTCGAAGGCCTCGGCATCGTCGTCTCGGCCGCGGTCGCGCAGTAGCTGAACGAGGTCCTCCAGGGAGTCCGAGCCGAACGCGCGGTACTCGGTCTGGTCCGTGATCTCGACCGCCTCGCGCAGGAGCCGCTCGGCATCGTCGTAACGTCCTTGCGCGCTCCGTACCCGGGCGAGCGTCGTGCGGGTCGAAGCCTGCGAGCTCATGTCCTGCAGGCCCACCGTGCCGAGCGCCGCCTCGGCGTAGCGCTCAGCCTCGTCGAGCTTGCCCTTGACCAGCAGGACTTCCGCCAGCCGACGCTGCGCCTCGCACAGCGTGCCGCGGTCCTCGAGCGGCGCGAGCGTCCGGATCGACTCGCGGCTCAAGCGTTCCGCGCGGTCGAGATCCTCCTGGTTCCAAGCGACAACCGCGAGCCGGTACAGGACGAGCCCGAGCGACGAGGCAACCCCAGCCTCTTCGAACAGCGTGCGCGCTTCCTCGAGCTGTAGCTGAGCTTCGTCGTATTCGCCGCGGTAGCTCGCGTTGATGCCGGATACGGCGAGCACATTGGCCCGCACGACGATCGAGCCGCTCTCCTCGGCCAGCTCCAGCGCCCGGGCGAACAGCGGGTCGGCGAGGTCGTATTCCCCCCTGGCCGAATGTGTGCGGGCGAGATCGACTGCGGCCCTGCTTTCGAGGTCCGCGCGGCCGGCTTCCTGCGCGAGTTCGAGCTGCTCGCGGGCATAGCGGTCGGCGTCGGCCAGCCGCCCGCGCCACCAGGCGCCGGTGTAGAGGACGTGGAGAGCGTCGAACCGCGGCTCGCGGTCATCGGCATCGGCGACCTCGAGAGCCAGCCGCGCCAGACGGTCGGCCTCGCTGACGTCGGCTCCGCGGTTGAGCGCGACCTCCGAGAGGGCGGCCAGGGACCGGGACTCGCACCAGTGATCGCCCTGCTCGGCGGCCTCGGCGCGAACGCGTTCCATCTCCTCCGAGACGACCGGCATGTCGCCGAGGCGCCAGGCGGCGCGAGCCGCCTGGAAGCGCCGCTCCAGCGTCGGTTCCAGCTCGAGCGCGCGCAGCAGCTGCTTTCGCGCGGATCGGTTCGCTTCGCGGGCGAGCGAGCGCCGGCCGGCCGTCTCCAGTGCTTCCGCCGCCTCGTTGGCGAGCTCGGGGGGCACCTGGCCTTCGAGCTCGGCGATGAGCGCCGCGGCCTGGTCGAGGTGATAGGCACGGATCTCGAGCAGCTCCTCGCCTGCCCGCTCGCGCAGCCAACGGGCGAAGCGCGCGTGGAGATCTGCCCGGGCCGACTTGGAGAGACCCGAGTACGCCACCTCGCGGATCAGAACGTGCTTGAAACGGTAAGCGGTCTCGCCGGAGATACTCGAGCGAACCTCAGGGACGAGGAAGTCACGCAGCAACAACGAGTCCAGCACCTGCTCGAGCTCGTCGACCTCTGTCGCCAACTCCTTGATCGCCCCGCCCCAGAAGATCCGGCCGATCACCGAGGCACGCTGGAGGACCGCCTTCTCTTCAGGCGGGAGCCGGTCGATGCGCGCTGCGATCAGCGCCTGCAGCGTGTCCGGGATCCGTTCGGCGAACTCGGTCAGCGGACGCCCTTCGCATTCCGCGAGCATGCGGACGGTCTCCTCGAGGAAGAGCGGGTTGCCCTCCGTTTTCTCCAGCAGCGTTTCACGGGCCTCGCCCTCGATCGCTCCGTTCGCTCCGAGCGCATCGACGAGTTCCTCGCTCTCCTCGCGGCCCAGAGGCTCGAGCTCGATCGCGGTTGCCCGCAGCCGGCCGCCGCCCCAGCCCGGACGAACGTCGAGCAGTTCGGCGCGGGCGAGGCCGATGATCAAAAGCGGCGCGTCACGCACCCATTCGGCCAGGTGCTCGATCAGGTCGAGCAGGGCCTCCTCGGCCCAGTGGATGTCCTCAAAGGCGAGCACGAGCGGCTGGTCGTGGGCCATTCGCTCGACCCACTCGCGCGCCGCCCAGGCGATCTCCTGCTGGCTGCGCTCGCCCTTGACCGCCTCGAGCACGCCGGACGCGAGCCCGAGCAAATCGGCGATGGCTTCGTTCTCGCACGAATCGCGAAGCTTCTCGACCGCCACCTCGAGCGGATCGTCGTCGGTGATCCCGGCGGCCGACTTGACCATCTCGGCGAGCGGCCAGTACGTCACGCTCTCGCCGTACGGCAGCGAGCGGCCGCCGAGCACGGTCGCCCCCTCCAGTCCCTCGAGGAACTCTCGGGCGAGCCGGCTCTTGCCGACTCCAGGGTCGCCGTAGATCGTGAAGAGGTGCGCACGGCGGTTGCGGACGGCGCGCTCGTACGTGTTCTGCAGCAGCTCGAGCTCGGCCTCCCGCCCGACGAGCGGCGCTGAGATGCCTGGCCGCGTCGGTGCATGGTCGAGAATCGCCTCGGCGCGCCAGGTCCAGATCCGTTCCCCGAACCCCTTGACGTCGAGCGGGCCGACGTCCTCGACCTGCACCCGTCCGCTGGTCAGACGGTAGGCGTGCGGGCCGATCAGCACCTCGCCTGCACCCGCGGCCTGCTGGAGGCGCGCCGCAAGCGTTACAGCCTCACCGGTCGCGAAGGTCGAGTCGCTCTCGTCGACGACGACCTCACCCGACTCGACGCCCGCGCGCGCGTCGAGGCCGAGCTCCCGGACCGAGTCGAGCGTGGCGAGCCCGGCACGGATCGCACGCTCGGCGTCGTCCTCGTGCGCCTGCGGCACCCCGAACGCAGCCAGCACCGCATCACCCGCGAACTTCTCGACGATGCCGCCGTGCGTGGTCACGCAATGCGAGACACGCTCGAAGAACTGCGTCACCCGCCTGCGCGCGACCTCGGGGTCCGCACCGGCGACCAGCGACGTCGAATCGACGAGATCCACAAAGAG
>JALYLK010000293.1 GCA_030774275.1 Actinomycetota bacterium | reverse complement strand
CGACCTGGTCGCCCCGGCGCTCGAGGGTGAGGGTGACTTGCGCGCCTTCTCCAGCATGCTTGACCGTGTTCTGCACGGCCTCGAGTGACGAGAAGTAGATCGCTGCCTCGACCGCGTCCCGACAGCGGCCGATCCCGTGGTCGACGACGCTGACGGGAACCGCCGCCCCTATCGCCATTGCTAGCGGTGCTGCTGGAGGAGGTCGAAGAGGACGCCTCTGTTGCCGTCGACGAACTGCGCTCCCTCGCGCACGGCATCTACCCGACTGTGCTGCGCGAGCGTGGGCTCGCCGACGCGCTTCGGTCGCTCTTGGTCGTCCGCGCGGGATCGTGCCTGGCTGAGTTTGAGCTGGATCGCCAGCAGCCTCTGCTGCGCGCCGTCATGCAGGTCTCGCTCAAGCCGCAGGCGCTCGTGCTGCGCCGTCTTGACGATCCGCGCGCGCGACGCGCGTAGCTCCTCGACGAGCCGCGTATTCTCGAGCAGCATCAGAGACGTCGCGGCAACGCCCTCCACGACTTCGCTGCTCGAGTCGAGCGCGGGATCATGGATCAACGCCGCGAAGGGACGGCCATCGCGCATGACGGGGGTGACCATGCGCTCAAGCGGGTCGGTTGGAAGCTCCACCCGCGTGCCCCGAACATCGACGTAGGCGGACTGCGCCGGGTCCCAGAGCGCGAGCGTCAGCGACGGATCTCCGAGCGCCTCGCCAATGACGTTCTGCACTCGAGTCGGCGTTACCGGTCCGCCCCCGACTTTGGACACGATCCGCCCGAGACTTGTCGCCGCGAAGACGCGTCCCCGGATCTGGCCGAAGAGCATCGTCGCGGGAATCGCAAGCGCGCTGATCCCGGTCAAGGCCCATAGCCCGGACGTGCTGCCGACGTCGCTCTGACGCAGAACGCTGAAGCCGACGTACGAGGCAATCAGCGCGATGACCGCATAGAGCAGCGGCGCCACGGCGCGGCGTCGCAGTCGAACAGGCGATCGAGCCTTGCGGACGAGCAGGATCGCGACACCGATTAGGGCAATCGCTGTGGTCGCGTTGACGACGATTCCGAGCGCGCTCGTCGCTGCGTCCGGCGCGCTCACGAGCCGGAGCGGATTGTGCGGGCAGCGACTGCCGCAGTCGGCGAGCGCTCCTCCGACGGGTAGCTTCTCGGTCAACGCGAGCGTCGCCGTCCACAGGATCGCCGTCCCGACGGCGAGCGCCTCGATGAACCAGCGCTCGGGCTTCGATCCGAGCCGGTCGCGCGGGAAACACAGGAACACGTAGGCCATGTAGACGACGGTCGCAGCGAGGGCCAACCTGCCGAGCGTGAAGAGGAGCGGGTCGCGGAAGGCGTTGAGCGACGTGAGCGCGTAGAAGAGCCCGACGCCGGCCACGAGGAGGCCGAGGCGGCTGTCTCGCCGGCGCCACCACGTATACATCCCCACCCCAACGAACGAGGCGACGAAAAGCGCCCGCACGACCGCCGTGATACCTGGCTTGTAAAGGATCTCGCTGCTCGCGACAGCCCAGGCGGTGATCGCCGTTGGGACAACGCCGGCCGCGCCGAGCGTCGCGACGACGACCGCCTGCCGGATCGCGACGCGGTCGACGGGGAACTCGCGTGCTTCGAACTGCGGAAGCGTGATCTCGGGTTCGCCAGCCATGTCGCAGGGCCGCCCCCCAACGGCCTTCAGAAGATAACCGCTTTCCGCTCTCTCTCGGGCTCGACCTCGACCCCAACCTCGGCGTCACTGGCTCCTGAGGGGTTTCTAAACTGGGTCCGCCTGCTCTCATTGTCGCAGCGCGACGGGCCCGGGGCGATTTTGTCGACCAGTTTCCAAATGGCGCTGGCTCGTTCTGGCCGTTTGAGCCCAGTAGCCATGCGCCTTCCGCGAAGGTCGGGTCAGCCCATTCGACTGGTCCGTTTTGAACGGAATGAGCTGTCGCTCCATGTGATGCCGGCCCGCGTCGCAGTTCCCGCATTCCGCGACAAGGCGCGTGCGCGGATTCGGCAGCGAGCGCAGCTGTCAGAAAATGCAAGCAGGACGCTAGCCGACGGTCAACGTGCAGGACGTCGCCGCGGCCTGAACCGCTTCGGTGGAGCGCGCTCTGGCGCGCCGCTCGAACCCCGCGAACCCACAGCTCGTGCGGCTTGGCGTGTTGCTGTGGAACGGTGGAGCGGTGGAGCGGTGCGCTCCACGAGGGCGTGGGCGCCAGTTGAACCAAGGTGATCCGTCCTCGTGAACCCCCCTGTCCTCGAAATCTCACCACTGCGCCAGGCGCCAGGCCGGTGCTTGGCCGCCGTCCCTAATCCCGGCGTGGCGCTCGCGGCGGCGAGGCTCTTGACCGCGCCGCTCAATCCGGCTGGCGGTTGGGCGCCCGACGGCAACGACGTCGCGGCGCCCTCCGGGGTTCGGGCTCGAGTGATCGCATCCGCGCTGGGAACGCGGTAAAACAGCAGTTGCAAGAAGGCTCCCAAAGGAGGCAGCGAGATGCAAGCTCACGTCGGCGACAGCATCATCCTCGAGTCCGAGCGCGTCGGCCAGCCCGCGCACAGCGGCGTGGTCGAGGAGGTGCTGCAGAAACAGCCGCCGCGCTACCGCGTGCGCTGGGAGGACGGCCACGAGAGCATCGTCACGCCCGCAGCCGGCGCAGCCCGGATCGAGCCGAAGAAGTAGCCGGCCAAGCGCTAGTCGGGTGGCCACCGAAGACCTAACGCATGCGCTCGACGAGGCGGGCGCTGCCTACGAGCTGCTCCCCCACGCGCACACCGAGTCGGCGCTCGGGGAGGCGGAGGCGCTCGGGAGCCCTCAGGCCGCCGGGGCTGCCAATGCGGGAACGGCGCGTAGGCCTCCGAGGCTGAGCTCGTCTCCGTCTCGACGCCCGCGCCGCCGGGAATCGGCTCGCGCGCCGGGGCCGGCCATCATCGAATACCTCGGTTGGTTCAACAACGCCCGCCTGCACGAATCGCTGGGCGACATCCCCCCGGTCGAATTCGAGCAGCAGCAGGCCGACCGAGAAGCGTTTACGCTCGCCGGAGCGACCGCGTGACCCACGAAACCAGGTCCCCGCCAAACCCGGTCCGGCTCATCGAGGTGTTGCAGCAAGAGTTCGCAATGCAGGTACGCCTCGACGTGAAGTAGGAGTAAGGTTGGAGGCGGATGATCGCAGCGCTGCTCGAAAAGATTCGAAGCTGGTCTCGGCGGTAACCCGCCGGGCCGATCCTCCGGCGGAGTTTTGGTTGCCGGGGAAGCTGTTTCAGCGTCTATGACCCCGATCTACGAGGACTCCCCTTGGTGGACGCCGTGGCTGTTCCTTGCGAGCTTCCTTATCGGCCTTGGGTCGCTCGTCATCTTCCTGGTCGACCAGGCGCTGGATTGATCCACTGATGGTGAAGCCGCCGAGCATGTCCATCGGACCTGTCGCCGCAGCGCACGAGCTCGTACTGCGCGCGGATCTGAAGGCGTACCTGCCGTCGCCGATTTCGAACGATCTCGACGAGTTGAAGTGGTCGTTCATCGATCCGATCATCCGCAAGCACCTGCTCGCGGCCGAGCTTGAGATCCAGGAGCGGGCGCAGGGGACGAAGCTCGTCCTGCTAACGATGCCCGGCACGCGGCTTGGTTGAGCCGTGGGAGGCGCGTTTGACGACTTGCGCCGCAGGGCGCCGCTGCTCATGTTCCTCGGCTTCCTGATCGCCCTTGCCCTTGGCGTTTGGCTCGTCGACCGCGCGTTTGATTGATCGCGTTTGGGAAGCGCGCGATCTTCTCGCTCGTGATCCCCCGTACGGCAAGGACGAAGCCGGCAAAGACGATCGGGCCGGCGGGCGGTACGAAAGGCGGGGAGAGCATGGGCACTCTGTCGGCTTCGAGCGCCCGTCGAAGAGCGCCTCGGTCCCCGGGTAAGGCTCATCACTCCCACGACCGCCTGGAGCGAGAGCAAGGCGGCACGCCGGGCGCCCACCCCCTCGAGGCGGGGTGCGTTCGTATCCGGTGAGGGGATGGCCCCGTCTTCAGAGTGGACGCGATGGGACACCGGTGCTCGTGAGCGGTGATGACTCAGTGCGGCTATTTGTTTCGGCCCCCGAATCCCGGCCGACGACGACGACGATCGATCCAGGGACGGCGGTCGCGTCGGGAATCGTTCTCGCCACGACCGCCGGGAGCGGCTCACTCGACCGCTACGCGTGTGAGCTCGCCAGGCGAATCGACGTTCAGACGGTCGAAATCGGCGGCTACGTGCGAACCGGCGACCTGTTCGGGGTGCCGCTCCTCTCGCGGCGGTCACTCCAGCTCCTGGTCGCCGATCTTGACCACGTGCGCCGGCTGCGCGGGGGGCGCGGCGGGCTCGTTCACTTTCCCCACCACCACCTCGCTCGCTACGGTCGCTTTCTCTCGCGCCCGTATGTCGTCACGGTGCACGATCTCATCCGCTTCTTCGACCTCAAGCGCCTGGGTGTCTTCATT
>JALYLK010000292.1 GCA_030774275.1 Actinomycetota bacterium | reverse complement strand
CCGGGGAGCGGAACGCGATCTCGGACGTCTCCGGCATCTCGGTCGGCCACGTGACGGTGTCCCGCGACGAGCCCGATCCACCCGCCGGCCGGGGTGTCGCCCGGACCGGCGTGACCGCGATCGTTCCTGGGCCACTCGAAACCCTCGTCAGCCGGCCGATCCCGGCTGGAACGGCCGTGCTGAACGGCGCCGGTGAGTTGACCGGCTCGATTCAGATCGATGGCGGTCGGCCGGATCTACGACGGAGCCGTTGCGGCGGCGGTCGCTGCGGATCCGTCGGTCGGGACGGAGAACTTCGTGATCCCGGTCGTCGGCGAATGTGACGACGGCTGGCTGAACGACGCTCGCACCGTCCAGGTCGAGGCGACCGATGTGGCTCGGGCGCTCGAGGGTGCGAGCGAGGCCGTCGCGGAAGGGGCGGTGGGAGCCGGCACCGGGATGATCTGCTTCGGCTGGAAGGGCGGCATCGGCACGGCAAGCCGCGTCGTGGGCGCCGCGACGGTCGGCGTGCTCGCGCTCACGAATTTCGGCACGCGCCGCCAGCTACGCGTCGACGGCGTTCCGGTCGGACGTCTGCTCGACGCACCCCCTCCGGGCCGGGACGCGCCCGGCGGAAGCTCCATCGTCGTCGTCGCGACCGACGCGCCGCTCGGCACCCACGCGCTGTCCCGGCTGGCGCGCCGTGCGGGCCTAGGGCTCGCGCGGACCGGCTCGATCGGTCACCACGGCAGCGGCGAGATCTTCCTGGCTCTCTCGACCGGCGCAGGCGACCAGGTGGCCGACAGCGAGCTGAACCGGTTCTTCGCCGCGGTCGTCGACGCGACGGAGGAGTCGGTACTGAATTCGCTCTGGGCGGCCGAGGACGTCACAGGCAGAGAAGGCCGGGTCATCCGCGCGCTCCCGCGTGAACCGGTGCTCGACTTGCTGCGGCGGGAGGGACGGCTCTAAAGCGCGAGCTCGCCGGCGAGCTCTGCAAGACCTCGGCATACCGGTCGACGGCCCCGTCGTCGTGCGCGACCGTCAACGCCCACTCCTCTTCGCGCCCCGGCGTCATGAAGATGCCGTCTCCCAAGGCCATGCCGCGGCGACCGGGTCCCCGGTCATGACCGTGTACCGGGTCCCCGGACCTGTCCGCGGACCCGGTCGCTCCGAGAGGTGTCGTCGCGCACTCCCGCGTGAACCCGTGCTCGACTTGCTCCGAGGTGAGGGCCGGCTCTAACGAACGAGCTCGCCGGCGAGCTCTGCAAAGACCTCGGCGTACCGGTCGACGGCCGCGTCGTCGTGTGCGACGGTCAACGTCCACTCCTCTTCCCGCCCCGGCGTCATGAAGATGCCGCGGTTCATCGAATAGAGCCACGCGAGGTCGGTCAACTCGGCGTCCTGGTTGGCCTTGAAGGTCGCATAGTCGACGATCCGCTCGCTCGAGAAGGTCACACAACCCTTGGCGGCAATGCCGATCGCGTAGCCCGGGAACCCGTGTTCCTCGATCACGCGCGTGCAGCCGACGAGGATGCGGTCGTTCACGCGCTCGAAGTGCTCGTAGGCATCTGGGGTCAGAACCTGCTCGAGGCTGGCGCGCGCTGCTGCCATGGCCAGAGGGTTTCCGTTGTAGGTCCCCACCTGGTAGACGCTCCCGTCCTCGACCACGCTCATCGCCTCGTCGGTCCCGCCGATCGCCCCCGAGGGAAGTCCTCCCCCAAGCGATTTGGCAAGCGTCACGAGGTCGGGCTTGACCCCGAAGCGCTCGGTTGCTCCGCCCGCCGCGATCGCGAAGCCGGTCTTGACCTCGTCGAAGATCAAGACGATCCCCCGGCGCGCGGTCAACTCGCGAACCGCTTCGAGGTATCCCGGCTCGGGCGGGATGATCCCGAGATTCATCATCGCCGCCTCCATGATCACGCAGGCCGGGGCGCGTCCTTCCGATTCGAGCCGTTCGATCCGGCGCTCCATCGCTGCCGCGTCGTTGAAGGGGACTGCGACGGTCATCTCGACGATCGCCTTCGGCAGTCCGGCGCCGTAACCGATCGACGGCAGATCGTCCGGGGCGATCCCCTCGATGTCGGTCCCGCCGGTCGAGACCATGACCGCGTCGTGGTGGCCGTGGTACGACCCGAAGATCTTGACGATGGTGTCGCGGCCGGTGAGCGCGCGCGCAACGCGGATGGCATCCATCGTCGCCTCCGTGCCGGAGTTCGTGTAGCGCCACTTCGGCAGTCCCCACCGGCGCTGGAGCTCCTCGGCCACGGCGACGGCGTCCTCCGTGGGGGCGGCGAAATGCGTACCGAGCCGGACGCGCTCGTCAACGGCGCGTGAGATCGCAGGATGGGCGTGGCCCTGCGTCATCGAGCCGAAGCCGTTGTGAAAGTCGAGCATCTCGTTGCCGTCGACGTCCCAGACCCGCGCTCCCTCACCGCGTTCGAGATAGATCGGCCACGGCTCGCGAACCTGATACGAGGAGGCGACTCCTCCGGCAAGCGACGCCCGAGCCCGTTCGTACATCGCACGCGACTTGGGCGTGCGCTCGTTCAGCGTCCGCGCTTCGCGGTCGGTGAGCTCCCGAATTCGCTCGCGATCGATCTGGATCGGCGTCTTCACCGCCATGGATGCGACCCTACACTCGAATGCAGGCAGCGCGATGGGCCCGGCGTCCCGGCCGCCGCGTGTCTACCGAAGGCTCGCCGATACGTAGCTTCTCGGCCAACTTCGTGGGAAGATCATGGGTGTTGAGATCGTCCTGTGAATGGCAGGCGACCCGAAAGACAGGAGCGACGATGCCTGACCTGAACAGAGTGAAATTTGTCGACGCCGGCCAATTCGACGGACGGGGGGTGTCGACCACGATTGCGCGGACCGAGATCCAGCGCGCCCTCGACTCGGGGGAAGAGATGGAGCTGGTGCTCGACGTCTCGCGCGTCGCCGACGACGCCGAGGTCGAGGCTCACACGGTTGCAGTCGTGTTGGACCCGACCGACCTGGAGGATCTGCTCCGCGCAGACGAGGGCGAGGAGATCGGGCTGCAGTTTGACGCCGACGAGCTCGAGGCGGCCCTGGCAGACGACGAGGTCGAGGCTCACGGGTTCCGTCAGAAGGCGGCAGTGCTTGCCGTGGCGGCCGTTGGAGTCGGCGCTTTCGCGGGCCATGCAGCGGCCCAGCCGACGAGCGACGTGGGCGGCCGACCGGCAGCCGCGCAAGGGATGACCGCCAAGGAGATCTGGGCCACCGCGCCTCCGGCGGTCAAGGCTCAGTACGCCAAACAGGACGCGGCACGGGCGGCGAAACTCCGCACCCCGGCGCCGTTTCACCCGGCGACGGGCGGCGGAGGAATCGAGTTCTCCGCGCCCAGCTCGTCCGAGGCGGCGGCCCTTGCCGGCGGAGTCGCCTTGCTGATCACGGGCGCTTCCTTCGCCGCTCGCGGACACCATCGGCGTCCGGTAAAGCCCGCCTAAAGAAAAAGAAAGGGGCGGCCCGAAGGCCGCCCCTTTTCGCGATGTCTACCGGCTAGGCCGGCACAGTCGCCGGAACCGCAAGCTGCGCGAGCTGCTCCTTGAGTCGCTCGAGCTCGGCCGTGTGCGCCTCGAGCTCGGCCTCGGAAGCGCCGCGTTGCTCGAGAATCTCGCGGACGAGCACGAGACCTCTGATGTGCAGGAGCAGGTCGTCGATCTCTCGAGCGCTCATGCCGCCAGCTCCACCGAGACGAGTTCCTGATCCGCTGCCACGGCTTCCGGCGCCGCCGGCTTCGACTCGACGAGCACGGCCGCGATCACTGCGCCGAGCACCGCGAGCGCCGCCAGCACGTAGAAGGCGATCTCGAACCCGTGCGTCAGGGCAGCACCGCCGAGCTGCGTCGAGCCTGGATGTACGTCGACGTAGCGGGTGGTGAAGGTGGTGGCGATCGTGGTTGCCAAGGCGACGCCGATCGCTCCGCCGATCTGCTGCGTCGTGTTGATCAGGCCAGAGGCAATTCCCGCGTCGGCCTGGGTAACGCCGGTCAGCCCGCCGATCGAGATCGGCACGAACGCCAGCGCCAGGCCGACCCCGCTCAGCAGGAACGCGGGGAAGAGATTGCTGAAGTAGTGGCCGTGCACCGGCAGCCTCGCGAAGAGGATGAGAGCAGCGGCCGAGAACAGGAGGCCCGCCGGCAGCACGCGGCGGATTCCGACCCGCGTCACCAGCATCTGCGAGACGGCGGAGAAGCCGATGATCGTGAGCGTCAGCGCGATGTACGCGACACCGGTCTTGAGCGCCGAGTAGTGAAGCACCTGCTGCATGTAGAGGGTGAGCAGGAAGAACTGCGAGAAGATCGCGGCGCCCATCAGCAGACCGGTGATGTTCGAAGCCGTGAGCGTCCGGAGCCGGAAGATCCGCATCGGCAGCAGCGGGCCCTTCGAGCGAAACTCGATCACGACGAAGCCGATCATGAGCGCGGCCGAAGCCGTCAGGAGACCGATCGTCTCGGTGGTGGCCCAGCCGTGCTGCGTGGCCCGGGTCATCGCGTAGACGAGCAGCATCAGGCCGCCGGTGATCGATGCGGCGCCGGCGAAGTCGAAGGTTCGATGTGCGAGATCGGCACGGCTCTCGCGGAGCAGCCACGGGGTGACCGCCAGCACGGCAATGCCGACCGGAACGTTGATGAAGAAGATCCAGGACCAGCTGAGCGCGCTGGTCAGCGCTCCGCCGAGCAGGACGCCGGCGGCACCACCGCTGCCGGAGGCCGCGCCCCAGATCCCGAGCGCGAGGTTTCGCTCGCGCCCCTCACGGAAGGTCGTCGTCAGGATCGAGAGCGCCGCCGGCGAGAGCATCGCGGCGCCAAGGCCCTGGAGTGAACGGAAAACGATCAGCGACGTCTCAGACCAGGCAAGGCCGTCCAGCAGCGAGGTGACGGTGAACAGCACCAGCCCGGCCATGAACAGCCGCCTCCGGCCGAGCAGGTCCGCCAGTCGCCCGCCGAGCAGGAGCACGCCCCCGAAGAAGATCGAGTAAGCGGTGATCACCCACTGCAAACTCTCCTGCGAGAAGCCGAGATCGGTCTTGATCGACGGCAATGCGACGTTCACGATCGCGACGTCGAGCACGACCATGAACTGTGCGGCGACGATCACCGCTAGTCCGAGCCACCGCCTGTTGTCGACCGTCTCGCCCTGGTCGGCCGTTGGCTGTGCGACAATTTCACTACTCATCAGTTGCCCTCCCTATCGTTGAACTCAACAACGATAGCAAGAGCATACGTTGGAGTGCTACATTTATTTACATGACAACTCAAGTACCTGAAATCACAACCCCGCCGCCGGTCCGTATCGCGAAGGAGCTCCTCAAGAACAGCGCCTTCCTCCTCGCGCGCCTCGGCTTCACTTTCAAGGCAAGGGCGATCGACGAGGTCGAGCAAGCAGGCTTCAGCCTCTACGACTACAGCGTCCTCGAGATCTTGGGCGAGCAGGCCCGCGAGACCCAGGCGACGATCGCCGACACACTCGGGCTCGACCGTAGCCAGCTAGTCGGTGTCCTCGACTCGCTCGAGGAGCGCGCCCTGATCGAGCGCCAGCGGGATCCGAACGACCGGCGCCGTCACATGGTCAGCCTCACGCCCGACGGGCGCCGCCAGCTGGTTCGCCTCCGGTCGATCGTCACGCGCTTGGAGGACGAGCTGCTCGCGCCACTTGACGCCGAGAGCCGCGCGACGCTGCACACCCTGCTGCTTCAGCTCGCCTGTTACCACGACCCGCGTTGCGGGCCCACGCAGGGCTAACTAAGCGGGCGCCGCCTCGTCGTATCACTTGCCGACGGTGCGCCGAGAGTCTTCGGGATACCGTTCCGGTTGAGAGGGTACGTAAAAGGTGGTACGAAGGTCTTTCACCACCACAACTAAAGGTGGTACGAAGGTCTTCCACCCCCACACATTCGAGGAGGACAAGTTGAAGGAGCTTCACCGCTGGACGATCGCGGCCGTGACCGCCGTCGTCCTAGTCGGGCTGATTGCCGCCGCAGCATCGGCGCGCGTCAACTCGACAGCAAAGACAAGCGCGTCGATCAAAGCGTGCGCGTTGCTGCCGGACACGGTGTCGTCGACTCGCTACACGCTGTTCGACGCGCCGTACCTGAAGGCCGCGTTCAAAAAGGCGGGTATTGCCGCCACCGTGGTCAACGCGCATAACGATCCCCAGAAGCAGAAGTCGCAGGCGCAGCAGTGCCTGGCACAGGGGGCGAAAGTGATCCTGCTCGACCAGCTCGATGCCACTTCGGGCGCCGCGATCACCAACTTGGCGGTTTCTCAACACGCCAAGGTCATCGACTACGACCGGCTCGTCGTGGGCAGCAAGGCCGCCTACTACGTGTCGTTCCAAAACCCGGTGGTCGGCAAGCTTCAGGCGAAGGGCCTGATCGCCGCCCTCAAGGCGAGGGGCAAGTATTCGCAGCATCCTGTGATCGCTGAGCTGAACGGCGACATCAAGGACAACAATGCGAAGCTCTTCAAGCAGGGCTACGACTCGGTCCTCCACCCGCTCTACAAGAGCGGCGTGTTCAAGCTGGCCCAATCCGGCGATCAGTGGACGCAGTGGAGCGCGACCGTTGCTCGCACGGAATTCGACCAAATGCTCGCTCAAAACGCCAACAAGATCAACGCCGTCCTCGCCGCGAACGACGGCATCGCAGGTGCCGTGGTCGCGTCGTTGAAGGCCCACGGCCTGAAGTCCATCCCGCTCACCGGCCAGGACGCGACGCCGACCGGCGTCCAGTTCATCCTCGCCGGCTGGCAGAGCGGCACGGTCTACAAGTCCGTCCGCAGGGAGGCGAACGCAGCCGCAGCGGCCGCGATCGCGATCATCAAGGGCAAGAAGGTGCCGGGTGTCAACGGCAAGGTCAGCGGGACGAAGTCGATCCTGCTGACGCCGGTGTGGATCACGAAGGCGAACTACAAGCTCCTCTTCACGGAAGGCTTTTTGAAGAAGAGCCAGGTCTGCAACGGCGTGTACGCGAAGTACTGCAAATAGAAGACCGTTTCGGCGGAGGCGCTCCTCGGAGC
>JALYLK010000291.1 GCA_030774275.1 Actinomycetota bacterium | reverse complement strand
CGGCAGAACGACAGCGTCGACGTGGTCTACGGCGTGGACGGCAGGCGAGTCGTTGCGTCCGGCTTGCCCCTGATTCCGGACTGACCCTGTCTCAACCGGGCGTGTCCCCGTGCCTGGCACCAGATCGCGTCACGGACATGAATGTGGCTCCACGGCAGATCGCCGCATTTGCAGGCAGTTTGTCGCTTCGGAACGTGTCCTCATGCCTGGCACCAGGCCACGCCCCTTTGGGACGGTGGCGGGCGCCGTTCGGGGCGTGTCCCCGTGCCAGGCACCGGGGCACGCCTTGCGCGGACAGGTGGGCTACGCCGGGCCGGCGCCGTTCGAGCCGAAGAGCCGGAGGCGCATCAGCGTGCCGCCGCCTTCTGCGCGTTCCGCGCCGACGCCGCCGCCGTGCGCCTCTGCCACCTGCTTCACGATCGCGAGGCCGAGGCCGGAGCCCGGCAGCTTGCGGGCCGCCGGTGAGCGGTAGAAGCGGTCGAACACGTACGGAAGATCGTCCTCTTCGATCCCGGGCCCGTGGTCACGGACGATCACCTGCCCGTCGAGAACCGCGACCTCCACCTTGCCGCCGGGCGGGCTCCACTTCGCGGCGTTGTCGAGCAGGTTCGAGACCGCGCGCGCGATCGTGTTCGGGACGCCGTGGAGCTCGGAGGGCTGGAGATCGGTCACGAACTCGATCTGCGGAAAGTCTCGCTGTGCACGTGCGACGACCTCGGCGACCAGCAGGTCGAGCCGCACGTCCTCGGCCTGCTCGGGGTGCGTCTCGCCGCGCGCGAGCTCGACCAACTCGGTCACGAGCGCGGTCATCTCGGAGAGCTGGCTGACGACGTCGTTGAGCAGCTTCTCGCGTTCGTCGTCAGCCATGTTCCGGTCACGCGCGAGCACTTCGATGTTCGTGCGCAGGCTGGTCAACGGCGTCCGCAGCTCGTGGGAGGCGTCGGAGACGAGCTGCCGCTTGGCGCGGTCGGACTCCTCGAGGGCGGCAAGCATCGTGTTGAAGCTCGCCGCGAGCCGACTGAGCTCGTCCTCGCCGTTTGCCTCGATCCGCTCCGAGAGGTCACCGGTTTCGGTGACGGTCTCAGTGGCCTGTGTGAGTCGCCGCACGGGCGCAAGCGCAGCTCGAGCAACGGCGAGGCCGAGGCCCCCCGCCACGAGAATGCCGCCTGCCGCAATCAGGATGAGGTAAAGCGTTACACGGTGGAGCGTCATGTCGACTTCTGACGCGTCGCGGGAAAGCTGGAGCGCTGCGTTTGTCCCAGGAACCGTCAGAACGCGAACGCGCGTGCCGGAGATCTTTGCATTCGTGAAGTACGGACCTCCCACGCCTTTTGCTGCCTGACGCGTCCGATTAGTGATCGGAAGCGAACCGGTCTCGCCGCACGTGCGGATGCTCGAACCATCAGACCGGACGAGTTGTACGTAGGCAGAAGGACCGACCGCGGAACCGCCAACGTCCAGGCATGTCTTGCCGTTCGGTTGGGACTCGGGATGGATCGAGCCGGGGCCAGAGAATCCGCTCAAAGAATTGACGACCTCGGCGGCCCTCGCCCGAAGGGCGCCATCCACTTGCCGGTAGAGCTCGCCCCGCACCACAAACCAGACCACGAATGAGGCCGCGAGGACGCTGAGCGCGACTGCACCCGCGGCGACGAGCGCCAGACGCGCTCGGAAGGTGAGGTTTCCGAGGCTCAAGGCTCGCGCAGCGCGTAGCCAACGCCTCGCACCGTCTGGATCAGGCGTGGCTTGCCTCCGGCCTCGGTCTTGCGTCGCAGGTAGCCGATGTAGACGTCGAGCGAGTTCGACGAGAGCCCGAAGTCGTAACCCCACACCCGCTCGAAGATCAGCGACCGTGTCAGCACCTGGCGCGGATTGAGCATGAAGAGTTCAAGCAAAGAGAACTCGGTTCTCGTCAGCTCGATCAACTCGCCGTCGCGATTGACCTCGCGCGTCGAAGGATCGAGCTCGATGTCAGCGAAGCGCAGCGTCTCGCCCGACCCGTTAGTCGTTCGGCGCAGGAGGGCGCGCAAGCGGGCGAGCAGCTCGGCCAGCGCAAACGGCTTGACGACGTAGTCGTCTGCACCTGCGTCGAGGCCCGCGACTCGGGCCTCGATCTCGTCGCGGGCGGTGAGCATCAGAATCGGAATCCGGTTGCCGGTCGCGCGGATTCGCCGAGCGGTCTCGAGCCCGTCGACGTTCGGCATCAGCACGTCGAGGACGATCGCGTCGGGCTGCACGTCGCCGGTGTCCAGGCGGTACAACGCTTCCGCGCCGTCGGCCGCCAGCTCGACCTCGTAGCCGTCGAGGGTGAGCGCGCGCCGCAGCGACTCGCGGACCGCCGTTTCGTCGTCGACGACGAGGATCTGTGCGCTGCCCATGCGTGGATTGTCGCCGGAAAGCTTTAGAAGCGCCTAAGAGCGCAAGGGAGCGCCTCGAGTCCCTCGCGGCGACCGGCGGCCGCCAGGAGGTGGGC
>JALYLK010000290.1 GCA_030774275.1 Actinomycetota bacterium | reverse complement strand
CGCCGGCATGCAGCTTCGTCAAGACGACCGTCAGCGCCGGCAATCCCTGGTCCTGCATCACGTCGACCGGAATCCCCGAACCCTGGTCTCGAACCGTCACGGAGTTGTCCGGATGGAGGATTACCTCCAGGCGGTCGTTGCGGCCCGCGAGCGCCTCATCGACGGAGTTGTCGACCACCTCGTAGACGAGGTGATGGAGGCCTCGAGAGCCCGTCGAGCCGATGTACATGCCCGGGCGCAGGCGAACCGGCTCGAGGCCTTCGAGCACGGTGATGTCTTTGGCGGTATAGGAAGCTTCAGTCATTAAAAAAGCCCTGCAAACGGGCCAGGTTCGGCGTATGACAAGTGTATCAAAACGGGCGGTCGGAGATGCCCTTTGCGAGGCTCGCTGCGGCCGCTCGTGCAACGATTTTGCGCAGATTTTCGTCCTCGATTCCGGCGGCCAGCCGCGCCCCCTCCTGGCGCAGGCTCTCGGAGGGCTGCGGCGGCCTCGATTCCGGCCCTTCGAGCCCCGGTTCCGGGGCCTCCGGTAGCCGTCCTGCGGCAAACCGGATCCGCTCGACGCCGATGCGTTTGGCGATCTCCGCCGCTCGACTCGTCAGCTCGAAGGCCCAGACCGAGTCGGTCGTGTTGACGTGGAGAGTTCCGTCCCGCGCGACGCGGGCGGGCCAAGCATGCCGGGCGATCGTCTCGCCCACGGCCTCGGGCCAGGCCTCCACGAGATCGGCGATTCCGCCGGAAGGCCCGAAGCGCCCGAGCTCTCGCTTGACCTCCTCGCCGAGCTGTTTCATCGAACGACCGTCCCCGCCTCGCCGGACGCGACTTCCACCAGCTGGTCGGGCTCCGCGGGCAACGCACTCTTGCTCGTGCTCGTGATCAGGGTCTGGCCGAAGCTGCGCAAACGCTCGGCGAGGATTCGCCGCCGCTCGGGGTCGAGCTCCGAGAGCACATCGTCGAGCAGGAGCAGAGGCGCGAAGCCCCGGCGCTCGGCGATCAGCTCTCCCTCGGCCAGCAAGAGCGCGAGCACGGCGAGCCGCTGCTCACCCTGCGATCCGAAGGCGCGGAGATCGCGGTTGCCCGCGAGGATCTCGACGTCGTCGAGATGTGGTCCGATGCCGGTGGCCCCGCGCTCGAGATCGCGGTCCAGGCGCGCTTCCAGCGCCTCTACGCTCGGTGGCTCGGCGTCGTAGCGAAGGGTGGCGTCCTCGAGACCGAGCTCTCCAGCCCGCTCGGCAAAGGCGGGCTCCACGGCAGCGATCGCCTCGCGTCTCGCCTCGACCAGCGTCGCGCCGAGCTCGGCCACGCGCTCCGTCCAGGGTCGCAGCGCCTCGCGCGAGCTGAACCCACCGGCCACGCCCCGCAGCGACGCGTTCCGCTGAGCGAGGGCGGCGCCGTACTCGGCCGGCAGGATTGCCCGGGCCGGGGTGGCACGCCCCAGCGCCCGGTCGAAGTACGCGCGCCTCGCTGCTGGACCGCCCTTGACGACCACGAGGCGGTCCGGCGTGAAGACCAGCGTCGCCACTTCGGCGCGGAGCTGCTCGGCCGCCTGTAGCCGGGCGCCGTTGACGCTCGCGCGCTTTGGCGCGCCGGCCTTGAGCACGACATTCAGCTCCAGCGGCGAGCCCGCTCTCGTGCCAGCGAGGGCGATGCGGGCTCCCTCGCGGCCGAAGCGGATCAGGCTCGCGTCGCTGCGTGTCCGCGGAGAGAAGCCCTGCGTCCCGACGTGGAGCGACTCGAGCAGGTTCGTCTTGCCGGCGCCGTTCGGTCCGACCACGAGCACCAGGCCCGGCTTCAACTCGAGCTCGAGGCGAGCATACGAGCGGAAATCTCGGAGCGAGATCTTGTCGACGATCAGGCCTCGGAACCCGCTTCGGAAAAAGTCACGGGTGGCTCTGCTAGCCGGCGAGCCGAATCGGCATGATCAGGTACAGGAAGTCGTCGCTGCCCTCGGCCTGCAGCACGCAGGGCCGCAGCGGGCTGATCAGCCGGAAGCGCACCGTTTCGCCCGTCACCGATTCGATTCCGTCGCGGAGAAACTCTGCGTTGAAGCCGATCTCGAGCGGCTCACCACTGAACGCGGCGGGCAGCGACTCCTGCGCCTCGCCGACGTCTTGTGTTCGCGCCGAGACGGTCAGTTCGCCTTCGGCGAAGCGAAGCCGCAGCGGCGAATTGCGCTGAGCCATTACCGCGATCCGGCGTACGACGTCGAGCACCTCGTCTCGTGGCAGGGCCACCTCGTACTCGAAGCTCTCCGGAATCAGCTGCTTGTAGTTCGGGAACTGCCCGTCGATCCGGCGCGTCGTCAGCCAGATGCCGTCGACGCCGAACACCACCTGGTTCTCGTGCACTCCGAGCTCGATCTGCTCAGCGCCCTGCCCGATGCGCGCCAGCTCCGTGAGCGCCCTCGCCGGCACGATCGCCTCGAGCTCCGGGACCGTCCCCTCGAGCACGGTCTCCTTCACCGAAAGCCGGTAGGAGTCGGTTGCAGCCATCACCAGCTTGCCGGGTTCGAAGCGAACGAGGACGCCGGTCAAGACGGGGCGCGACTCGTCGCGAGAGGCCGAGCGCCCGACGCGCGAAATCGTCTCCAGTAGCGCCTCGCGGTCGACGCTATGCCGCTCGAGCCCATCGGCGTCCGGGAGCCTCGGAAAGTCCTCCGCGGTGAAGGTGTTCAGCCGAGACTCGAACGAGCCGCTGGAGATATGGATCACGCCCTCTTCGGCACGCTGCTCGATCGTGACCTGCGAGTCGGGCAGCAGCCGGGCGAGCTCCACGAGCAAGCGGCCCGGAACGACGACGGCGCCCTCACCGTCCACTTGAGCTTCGAGCGACGCTCGCAGCGAGAGCTCCATGTCGGTGGCAGCAAGCAGCAGCCTGCCCGCTTCGGCCTTCAGGAGGATGCCGCCGAGAATCTGAACGGCGGTTCGCGTCGAGACACCGCGCGAGACCACACCGAGCTTCTGCGTGAGCTCTTCTCGCGAACAGCTGATCTTCATCGTCCCGGACCCGACTACGGTTTCTGCATCAAGCATTTAAATAAATCCTCTCGTAGCAGTCATAGGGAGTGTGGATGTCGGGGACGACGGTGCGAAAGGGCATGGTTGCAACGTTTCGGACGGGGATGGCCATTGGGGACAACGGGCGCTCTTCAACAGGGTGGAAAGTTGGCTCGGCACGCGTCCACACTTTTACCGGACTTGTTTGATGCGTGCGGTCAACTCTTGCACGAGGTTGTACACAGAGCGGTCCTCCCGAATCATGCGCGCGATCTTCGAGGTCGCGTGGATGACCGTCGTATGGTCTCGGCCGCCGAACTGCTTGCCGATCTTTGGTAGCGAGGAGTCAGTCAGCTCGCGCGAGAGATACATCGCGACCTGTCGCGGGTAGACGATGTTCTGCGAGCGCCGGTCGCCGCAGAGCTCGTCGAGCGAGAGCCCAAAGCGGTCGGAGATGATCTCCTGGATCCGCTCGATCGTCACTTGGGGCAGGTCGCCCTGGGGGAAGACGTCCTTCAAGACGTCCTGCGCGAGCTCTTCGTTCATCGGTCGGCCGGTGAGCGAGCAGAAGGCGACCACACGGGTCAGCGCCCCCTCGAGCTCGCGGATGTTGGTCGAGACGCGGCCGGCAATGAAGGTCAACACTTGTGGGTCTGGCACGTTGATGTTGTCGGTCTTGACGCGCTTGCGGAGGATCGCGATCCGGGTCTCGAGGTCCGGCGGCTGGATATCCGTGATCAGACCCCACTCGAAGCGGGAGCGCAGACGCTCCTCGAGCGTTGCGATGTCGCGCGGCGGGCGGTCCGAGGACATGACGATCTGGCTGCCGCTCTCGTAGAGCGAGTTGAAGGTGTGGAAGAACTCCTCCTGGATCCGCTCCTTGTGCTCGAAGAACTGGACGTCGTCGACGAGCAGCAAGTCGTACGTGCGATAGCGCTGCTTGAAGCCCTCGATCCTTTTGTCTCGCAGCGAGTTGATGAAGTCGTTCATGAACGTCTCGCTGGTCACGTAGCGAACGGAGAGGTTGCCCGGGTGCTCGCCGACGTACTGCGAGACCGCCTGCAGCAGATGTGTCTTGCCGAGGCCGGTGCCGCCGTAGATGAAGAGCGGGTTGTACGCCTGCGCCGGCGCCTCGGCAACAGCGAGCGCAGCGGCGTGAGCGAACCGGTTCGAGGAGCCGATCACGAACGAGTCGAAGGTGTACTTCGCGTTGATGCTCGGCCCGGGTTGCGCCGTCTGGTCCCCCACCTTCGGCTGAGCCGCTTCGGGTTGTGCGGCGTGCTCGGCGATCCTAAGCCGCACAGAACGCTCACCGGCGACTTCCGCCAGTGAGGCGCTGATCAGACCGAGGAAATGACCCTCGATCCACTCGCGCGTGAAGTCGTTCGGAACGCTGAGAACGAACTCAGTGTCGGTGATTTCGGTGGCGTCGACCTCTGCGAACCAGGTCGAGAAGGTGTTCTCGTTGAGCGCCTCCCGGAGCCGACCCGAAATCTCGTTCCAGACGCCTTCCGCAGTCAGCTCGATTGGCTTTTCCACCCCGCCGGCTCGCTCCTTGGTCGACCGAAAAGAAGGGCGAGCATACCAACGTCTGCCTCTGCGCTCAATGCCCTTCCCTCGGGATTTTTGAATGGGAAAAACCTCCCGTTTTGCAGGTAATTTTGAAATAGCCCACATGACTATCCACACCTGTGGATTTGTGTCTGAACGGACGACGCGGAGTGGCCAGGTTTGGCTCAGCCGCGCCGCTTGCCGTTCACCGCGCCGACACATTTCTCTGTGGACAAGCCACCCCAGGGCGCTCGTCTATACTGGCTCGGCGGCGGCTATGCTCGCCGTGTTCTTTTCTTTTACCGAGCCCCGTGAAGCGGACCTATCAGCCCAACGTACGCCGCCGGAAGCGCAAGCACGGTTTTCGCGCCCGGATGGCGACGCGTGCCGGTCGCGCGATCCTGAAGCGGCGGCGCGCCCGTGGCCGCAAGCGTCTCTCCGCGTAGGCGCGCCGTCGAGGTGCAGCGCCGCCACCGCCTCTCGCGATCGCGAGACTTCGACGCGGTTTACCGGCATGGCCGGTCGGTCTCGACACGCTTTCTCACCCTCTACTGGTTCGCGCGTGAAGAGGACGGCGGCGAGCCACGGCTCGGTCTCTCGGTGCCGAAGAAAGCGGTTGCGGGGGCCGTGGCCCGAAACCGGATCAAGCGCCGCCTTCGCGAGCTGT
Source organism: Actinomycetota bacterium (assembly GCA_030774275.1). Classification (GTDB taxonomy): domain Bacteria; phylum Actinomycetota; class Thermoleophilia; order Gaiellales; family Gaiellaceae; genus 13-2-20CM-68-14. The sequence goes on along the minus strand of JALYLK010000290.1, from coordinate 46 downwards.
GGCGCGCTCGGCTGGAGTCGCTGCCGCCTGGCCGAGACTACGTCCT
>JALYLK010000289.1 GCA_030774275.1 Actinomycetota bacterium | reverse complement strand
CCGTCTGCGTGCCTTAGCAATGAACTGTCCGCGCGTGCGCGGCGGCGCCGGTCTGGCGCCCGCTGCTGGCTTGATCAGGAGCCTGTCCGCCTTCTCGGCGTGACTCATTACCGTCCTGCCGCCGCGGTTTCCCTGTGCCCAGACCGGCACCACCGGACCCTACGAGCGAGATCGGAGGATCGGTCGGAATGCTTGCGGATCAGCTGGACTACGTCGTCGGTGTTGACACCCACCGGGACGAGCACGTCCTGGGGGTCGTGGCAGCGGTCACGTCGAGCCGTTGCTGGCAGCGTACGACTTCGGTCGTTTCGAAACGGTTGTCGACATCGGCGGCGGAAACGGCGCCTTTCTGTCGGCGCTCCTGCAGAGGTACCCGCGGATGCGGGGTGTCGTGTTTGACCAGCCGGCGGTCGTCGAACGAGCAGAGGAACCCTTGCGGGCGGCCGGCGTCGCCGACCGCTGCCGGCTCGTCGGCGGGAGCTTATTCGAGTCAGTGCCAAAAGGCGGTGACGCCTACATCCTCAAGCACATCATCCACGACTGGGAAGACGAGGACTCGGCGCGCATTCTGCAGGTCGTTCGTCGCGCGATTCCGGACGACGGCGCGGTCCTGTTGATCGAAGCGGATCTCGGGCCGGCCAACGAGAAGCCCGCTTCGAAATTCGCCGACCTCAACATGCTGGTCTTGCCCGGCGGGCGAGAGCGCACGCTCGATGAGTACGGCGCCCTGTTCGAATCGGCGGGATTCCGGCTCGAGAGAGCCACACCGACATCGTCGAGTTACCTCGTCATCGAAGGTGTGCCCGTCGCTCAGGACGTCCTCTAGGCGGACCGCGGCCGACGGCTTCGCGTTGCAAAGTACGCGGCCTGAGCCTTCGTGAAGAACCCGGCGTCGCGCACGTCATGCTCCACGAACCAATCGACAAATGCGTCGCTGTACTGGGGTGAGCCGACCTTCGGGACTGGAAAAACCCCGGGTGTCTCCTCGCTGATCGCAGGGCACCGTCGTGATCTCGCGCTCGAGTGGCAAGCGCAGGAACGAGAGCAAGCCGTCGAAGCCGCGCCGTTTGGGCGCGCAAGAGCTCCTGCGTGGCGTTCATGTTCCTCTCGCCGGGACCACAGCCCTTGGTAAAATCTCAGGACAGTTGGGGGTCCGCCGCGTGTCCACGTGACTGGCGCGGCGTTGCGCTCTGACGGCTACGGCGAGTCCCTGCTACAGGAAAGGACGCCGTCGGAGTGTTGCTCGCAACTGCCAGCGCTACTGCCACATTCATCGCCGTCCTCTCGGGCGTTGCGACGATCGGCGGTTTCCTCGCGTACCTGTACCTCGTGCAGCGGTCGACCACGAACGCTGCGCGCGATGAGGCGCTCGCCCTCGCTGAGACACGGCGCGAGGTCATCGCAGACCTTCGCGCCCAGCTCGCATCGTCTGAGGAAAGCCGCATGCGGCTGGAGACACAGGCCGATAGGCGCATCCGGAAGCTGGAGACGGCTTTAAAGGACGCGCGCACGGAGGCCCGGGAACAGGCCTACCAAATCCAACGCCTCTACGCGACCGGGCTCGCCGACGTGCTCGCGGGGGTTCGTCGCGACCTCGAGGCGGCCCCCGCGGACGTGGAACGAGCGCTCGGTCGGATCCGGGAGCTACTTGCCAGTGTGCCGCCTGCGGCGTAGATCCTGTCTTGCACGGCCGTGCGCTTGACGACCCGGGCCGTCCCTCTCATGCTGGACCGCGTCTTCGGCAAACCCAAGGAGACCGTTGCGGTTGAGTAAGACGAGCCCGAGATCGTGAAGAGATGCGGGCGCTCACGTCTGAGCAGCGCCGCACCCTGCTGCGTCGCCGGAACGACGACGACGAGCTCGGCGAGGCCGCGGAGCCGACTAGGCCCGACAAGCAAGAGGCGTTGTCAAGCCGCCTCGAACCGCGCGAGGCCCTTCCCGACGCCTCTTACGGGAGCGTCTGCATAGGCATCCGAAGCTCGCTTCACTCCCGCAAAACGGCGACTTCTCGGTGCGGGAATTTTGGCACCCACCACCCCACCCGTAGCTGGTTATGGTCGCTTTACTCGCCAACAGGAGCGGGATCGGCTGCTTCGAAACCGGATCCTCGAGCTGTGCTGCCGCCTAGCGCATTTGGTCTGCGAGCTTGGCGTCGGCGTTTTCGCTCAGCTGAGCTGCGCGCTTGGCCGTCTCTGCGGCCTGCTCACTCCGCCCGGCGTCTCTTAGCAGTTGTGAGCACTCGCGGCAGACGGCGGCGGCCTCACGATGCATGCTCGAGGCGGCGAGGGCGTTGATCGCTTGCTCGAAGCTTCGAGTGGCTGCGTCGAGGTCGTCGCACCTGGCCTCGGTGAGTCCTTGGGCCAGCCACAGGAGGCCCTGTTCTGCGGGTGCGTCCGCAAGCTCTTCGCGGGCGCCTTCGATCAGGCCGCGGGCGCGCTCGCAGTCGCCTCTGCGTGCGTGTGCGAGCGCCTGGCACGAATGAAGAGCGCCGAGGTCGCGCGCATCGGCAGCCAGGGTATCGAGCCGCGTGGCGAGCGCTAAGTGGCGCTCCGCTTCAGGGACGTTGCCCGCCCAAAGGTGCACTTCGGCAGCGAAAAGGTGAGCTCGGGCGAGCTCAAGGCTGTCCTCGGTGTGATCGAGCACGATGATCGCACGGCGGATCTCGCGAAGAGCGGCCCGCGGCTGGCCCTCCATGTAGGCAAGCCGCGCCAACGACCAGTGGATCGTTACCTGCGTGTGCGGGTCGAGGGCGACGCCGGCGTCGATGTCTTCGAGGACCGAGCGCGCGCGCTCGAACTGCCCGAGGTCAGTGAGCGCGTAGCTCAGATAAGTCGCGAGCCGCAGTCCGACCCCGGCCGCCTCGGGCGTCTGCGAGCCGAGGTCATCCAGCGCGTCCTCGAGCATCTCTGCCGCCTCGTCGGCGCGTCCCAGGAACCTCAGCGCCTTCGAGAAGCTGATGTAGACGTTTGCATGCGTCCCCGGTGAAGTCAGTGGCGACGCGACAGCGATCGCCAGGTACCGGGCGGCCTCCCGCTGGGTGCCTGCAGCGAGCGATGACAGCCCCAACGCGATCTGCGCGCGCACCGCGATCTCGCTCTCGCCGGCGCGCTGCGCCTCCTTCAACACTGCCTGTAGCGCGTGTCGCGCATCGGCGCTGTGATCGCCGAGGCGAAGTCGCAACTCGGCATCGGTCAGACGCAGCTCGAGCTCTTCGACCGGTGCGATGTCGACGCCCGTTTCGAGATACTCGGGCGTCACACTGAGCCTGCCGGCGAGCAGCCGAATCGCGCGAACAGAAGGGCTCCGCTG
>JALYLK010000288.1 GCA_030774275.1 Actinomycetota bacterium | reverse complement strand
GCGGCCTCGGCAGCGAGGAGCTCGCCGCAAACGCCTTCACGAACCCCGCCGCGCGCGACGGCGAGCGGGACGCCCAGGCGTTGCTGAACCTCCGCGAGGATGATCGCGCCCGCGGGCAGCGTCCGGGCTCGCGCGAGATCGATCCCAAGCTGCCTTTGGAGCTCCTCGGCCGACAGGGCCGAGAGCTCGTCGAGGGCGCTCGCAAGCGATGCTTTGTCGAGCCGATCGAGCCCGAGCCTCTTCAGTGCCCGGGCGGTCCCGCCGGTCGCCAGCGCTTCTTCGGGCATGGGCGGTGTGAGCTTCGAGAAGACCGCGGCGGCCTCGGCGCGGGCGCGCTCCAGCTCGTCCTTCAGAGGAGGATCGTGCTGCAGGCGTCGCTGGGCCAGCCGGAGCGAGCCGAGCTCGACCGATCGGACCCAGGCCGGATGCTCGCGAGTGCCGACGGCGACCTGGGTCGAGCCGCCACCGACGTCGCAGACCGCCACCGTCGACGCCGCAACGGGCGTACACATGAGAGCGCCTGCGAAGCCGAGACCGGCCTCCTCCTCGGCGCTCAAGAGTCGAGCGGGGACACCGGTTGCCGTGGTCAGCGTGGCTACGAGCCGGTCGCCGTTGGAGGCATCCCGGCCAGGGGAGGTCACGACGACTGCAATTCGAGCCGCGCCAAGCTTGCGCGCCCGCCGCACCTCCCTCCGGGCCGCCGAAGCCGAAGACTCGATCTTCTCTTCGCTCAGGTACCCGAGTCGTTCGACGTCCTCGCCAAGGGCAGTGCGTTTTCGCTCTTCGCGGACCGGCTCGAGCGATCCGTCCTCGCCGTCGGCTACGAGCAGTCGCAAGGTGTTTGCTCCGACGTCGACGACGGCGACCCGCACCCCGCGCATTCTCACGGGAGCGCCGGTCGTCGCCCGAACGACTGCCCGGGCGAGCCGCCTCAATCTGCGCGTGCCGCCGGCGTCCGCGGTCGCCTCGCGCGCACGCTTCGCATCAGCAGCGTCTGCGTCGAGCGTGGCCGTTCGCCCTTCTTCGTGCGGGCCGGCTGCCACTTGCCGTCGCTTCGGAGGTCCCAAGCGTGCACCGTGGCCGAAAGAAGCGTGTCGAACGCCCGCTTCAGCTCACCCTGGGAGCGCGGATCCTCGACGGGCACCACTGCCTCGATTCGGTAGTCGAGATTGCGCGGCATCAGGTCGGCGCTGCCCATGTAGTAGGTGCTCTGCTCCCCGGCTTCGAAGACGAAGAAACGGCTGTGCTCCAGAAACCGTCCGAGCACACTGCGGACGCGGATGTTCTCGCTCAGGCCGTCGACTCCGGGCCGCAGGGTGCAGATGCTGCGCGCGACGATCTCGACTTTGACGCCGGCCTGCGAAGCCTTGTAGAGGGCGTCGATGATGCGCTCGTCCGTGAGGTTGTTGACCTTGAGGCGGATGCGAGTCTCCTCGCCGGACTCCGCCGCCTTCGCAGTCGCGCGGATCTGCGCGATCAGCTTGTCGCGGAGGTCGAATGGCGCCACGAGCAGCTTGCGAAACCTCATCGGCCGGCTGAAACCGGTCAGGTAGTTGAAGAGATCGGCGACATCGGCGGCGATCTCCGGATCCGCTGTGAAGAGGCCGAAGTCCTCGTAACCCCGCGCAGTCGCGGCGTGGTAGTTGCCGGTGCCGATGTGCGCGTAGCGGTGCAGCTCATTGCCCTCCCTGCGAACGACGAGGGTCGTCTTCGCGTGGATCTTCCAGTTCGGAAACCCAAGCACGACGTGGACGCCGGCCTGTTCCAGAGAGCGCGCCCATTCGATGTTCCGGTGCTCGTCGAAGCGCGCCTTGAGCTCGACCAGGCATACGGCCTGCTTTCCGCTTTCCGCCGCTTCGATCAGGGCCGGGACGACCGGCGAGTCTTCGCTCGTGCGGTAGACAGTCGTTTTCAGCCCGACCACGTCCGGATCTCTCCCGGCGGTTCGCACGAACGCCGCAAAGCTGGTCGCGAAGGAGTGGTACGGGTGATGCACCAGTACGTCCCCGGTGGCGATCTCCGCGAACAGCTCGTCCGCTGTCGCCACGTTCCCGAAGCGGGGATGCGTCAGCGGGTACCACGGCTCTTGCTTGAGCTCGGCCCGGTCGAGCTCGACCAGCTCGCTCAGGTCGTCCATGCCGAGCAGGCCGTTGACGAAGTAGACCTGCTCGTCGCTGACTCCCAGGCCGCGCTTCAGCCGGGCGAGCATTCGGGCCGAGGCTGAGCCTGAGACCTCGACTCGAACCGCGTCGCCAAAACGGCGCCGCCGAAGCTCGCTCTCGACGGCCTCGAGCAGATCGTCCGCCTCGTCCGAAACCTCGAAATCGGCATCGCGCGTGACCCGAAACACACAACACTCGACGATCTCCATCTTCGGAAACAGCCAGCCGAGGAAATGACGCATCACCCGCTCGAGCGGCAGGAAGAGCCCGCGCTCGCCGATGGCCATGAAGCGCGGCAGGGCCTCCGGAACCTTGACCCGGGCGAAGCGCTCCTCGCCCGTGTCAGGATCGCGGACGAAGATTCCAAGCGAGAGCGAGAGACCGGAGATGTACGGGAACGGCTGGCCGGGCCCGACCGCCAGCGGCGTGAGAATCGGAAAGACCTCGCGATTGAACCGCTCGGTCAGCTGTTTGAGCTCGGTCTCCGAGCAATCCTCGACGGAGCCGACAAGGATGCCGTTCTCGGCCAGCGCGGGGCGAAGGTCCCGCTTCCAGAGCTTCGCCTGGCGCGCGGAGAGCTCGAGCACACGGTCACGGATCGCGCCCAGCGCCTCGCGAGGGGTGCGCCCGTCCGGCGACGTCACCGCGATCCCCGCTTCGATCTGGTCGAGCAGGCCGGCCACGCGCACCATGAAGAACTCGTCGAGATGGTGCGAGAAGATCGCGGCAAAACGCGCCTGCTCGAGCGAAGGCAAGGTGGGATCCGAGGCCAGTGCGAGTACTCGCGCGTTCCAGGACAGCCAGGAAAGCTCCCTGTTGAGCAGGAGCTCCGGCTTGACTGCAGTCCGCGGGGTCGATGCTCCAGTGTCCAACCCGCCTATTTAAGCGGGTTGGTTGGGCGAATGGGTTAACGAGTGCGAAACGACTGGTGAACGTCGAGGCCGTGACGGCCTTCCGCAGCTCGTGCCGGTGGCGTAAGCTCGGTGACCGGATGAGGAGGAAGGAGCTATCTAGACGCCGCGAGTTGGTCGTTCGGCAACTGCACGCGCTGGCCGACGATCTCGAGGAGCTCTGGAAGGCTGCGACCCGCGACCCTGCCGCCGAACAGCGCAAGGAACGGGGCTGGATCTTGCTGACCGGGGTTCTCGGCGTCGCCTCGACGATGGCGAGCAGGAAGGCGCTGGCGAAGCTGTGGCCGATCCTGACCGGCGAGCCACCGCCCGGAGCGAAGGAGCGGACGGAGCCGAAGGAGCCGCGCGAGCCGGCGCCGCCGCCGCGGGACAGGGTCTCTTAGGAGGGTTTGACGAAATAGAGGCTGCGCCACCAGGCCGCGCTGCTCGCCCCGTGGCAGCGTCCTCGGTCGCGCCAATAGCTTTAGCTATTGACGCTCCCTGCGTCCTCCCCACGGAACGAGCATCGCGCCCTGGCGACGAGCACCATTCCGCCAAGCCCTCCTAGCCGTGACGGTTCCGCGCGAGCTTCCGCTCGTGCTTGACGCGGTACATCGCCTCGTCGGCCGCGCGCAGCAGGCCGTCGGCTGTGTCCTCGGCGCTCTTTCTCGTCGCGATCCCGAAGCTCGCTTCGACGCGTAGCAGGGACGAACGCCCGTTTCGCTCGAGCCACTGGGTGAGGCGCCCCAAGACTTGCTCGGCCGCCGGCCCGCTCGCGCCGGGGAGGAGGACGGCAAACTCGTCTCCGCCGATCCGGAACGCCTGATCGTTCGGCCGAAGCTCGGTCCGTAAGAGCCGGCCGATCCGAATGAGGCAATCGTCGCCGGTCGCGTGGCCGTGCCGATCGTTCACGGTCTTGAGACCGTCGAGATCGAGCACGATCACCGAGAGTGGAGCTTCTGCCTCGTCCGCCTCCGCAAGGCCTCGCGCGAGCTCGCGCATGAATGCGCGTCGGTTCGGCAGTTGCGTCAGCGGGTCGTGGTCGGCGAGGTAGCGCATCTGCTCGAACCGGCTCGCCATCGTCAGTGCGCTCGCCGCCTGGTTCGCAAAGATCCGCAAAGCCTGGAGCCGCTCCTCGCTCGGTCGTAGCCGGTCCTCAGGCTCGTCCGCCCAGATGACGCCGATGATCTCCTCATGCGGTCCGTGCAGGGGGATGACGAGCCAGTGGTGGTTCCAGGCGTGCGGTCCTCGCCCGTTCAGCTCGGACTCGTAGATGACCTGGGTCGCCGTGACGCGCTCGCGGGCTACGTCGTTCGGAACCAAGAAGCAGCCGGCGATCTCGAACTCGGAGTCGAACAGCGCTGCGATCTGGTTGAGCGCGAGGTTCTCCGTCAGGAGCTCATCGCCGTCGGGCCAGCCGGCCTCGGCACGGGTCACGAGGGTCAGTCCGTCTTCAGCCAGCAGGTCGACGCAAACCTTCTGGAACCCAAGTGCATTCGAGATTCCGTTGCAGACCCCCTGCAGGATCGAGTCAGTGGAGAGCGTTTGGGTCAGCCCTGTCGAGATGTGCATCAGCTCCTCGAGGGCCGCGCGGTGGCGCTCCCTGACGATCGCCGCCTGCGCGGCCGCGAGCGCCTGCGCCGCGTAATGCGCGAGGCCTACGAGCAGCCCGAGCTCCTCGTCCGCCGGGCGCAGGTCCGAGACCGGATCCCCGACCGACAGGATCCCCAGCAACTCGTCTCCCGGCCCGTACAAGGGGACGAAGACCTCGTCGTCGGGGTGCCAGGCGTCCGGGTGCACGCTCGCCTCGCGCTCGGGGACGTATCGATCGCCGACGTCGTTTCGCCAGTCGAATTCGCCGTGCTTGATGAAGTAGGCGCCGCTGCGGAGGAAACGGTCATCGAGCAGGTGTGTCCACCCGTCCCAGCCGTACGTGCTGCCGAGGAGGGCCCGCTGAGCCTCCTTGTCCCCGTGCACGGTCGCGACGCAGAAATCGTCCCATTCGCGCCGGTAGAGGTTGAGCACGACGGTGCCGAACCCGAGCACTTCGGACACGGTCCGCGCAATCAGCGAGAGGACGGTCGGAAGGTCGCTCTCGGCTCGAACGAGCTCGGTGACGCCGACGAGCGCGCCGACGCCCGAGAGCTCGCGCGGATCGCTTCGCCTCACCCGTCTGAGTAGCCGGGCCAGGCGTACGCTGCGCCGAGCGCCGCGAGCCGCTGTGGTGACCTTCTTGCCGCCGATCTGACTGTCCTCCTCGCCGAGGCCTTGCTGCCGCTGCTCGAAGAATCCTCGTTTTCGGGCCGGTTCGAATCGCTCTGGCGGGGGATATCCGCCGCGGTCGCCCGGCGACAGGTTGTACGGGACGCGCTAGTCGCGGGGACCTGGTCCCCGGCCATGTCCCGGGACCGCGTCCACGGCCGTGTCCCGGGACCCGGTCGCACCGTTCCGAGGCGCCGTCGTCGCTAGCAGGGGTGCGTTACTCGTTCCGCTGGGACCTGGTCGCGCCGTTCCGAGGCGCCATCGTCGCTAGCAGGGGTGCGTTACGCGTTCCGCGGGGACCTGGTCCCCGGCCGTGTCCCGGGACCGGGTCCCCGGCCATGTCCCGGGACCTGGTCGCGCCGTTCCGAGGCGCCGGCGTCGCAGTAGGCGGGCGTTGCTAGTTCCGTGGGACCTGGTCCGCGGACAGGTCC
>JALYLK010000287.1 GCA_030774275.1 Actinomycetota bacterium | reverse complement strand
CGTAATAGGCCTTGAAGAGACCCTCCGACCAGCCGGCCCGCTGGGCCGCCGCCTCGCACCCGGCGGCAACGGCGAAGCACGCGAAACCTGCCGCCCAGAGCGCCTTTTGCCCGGCCGGTTTCCGCAGGAAAGACGTCCCGAGCAGGCCCGCGAAAAGAAGCGCGACCAGCGCCGCGGCGAGCGGGAGCAAGGCGTCGGCGACCGTCGGTGCGGCTCGTTTCGACGCCGACGAGACCACGGTGGCCGGTGACCCTGGCTTCACGACCTGCAAGTAGTCGTAGTCGCGTCCGCCGAACATTCCCTCCTTCGCCGCGACGAGCTCGTAGCGGCCCGACGGGAGCGCTCGGCGCGGCGCCAGCGTCAGCTCGGTCGGACCGCGCCGACGAACGGCAAGCGGGACGCTGCCGCCGCGATCGAGGTCGTAGAGCTGGTAGGCCGCCGGGCTGTCGACAGCGGACGCACGAATCACAAAGCTCCGCACGTCGCGCGCATGGACCTTGAGAGCGTCACGCGGGTAGGTCTGCTGCGGATCGCTCCAGGCGAAGAGGGCAACGTGACCGCGAGGGGTCTCGAGGAATTGGCCCGTGATTTCTTTCGTGAAGCGCTGGTAGCTGTACCGAACCGAGCCGCCGCCGACCCCCGCGACGGCGGGCACGAAGGGGAGCGAGACCAGGAGGAGGGCAATCGCGCCCGTGGCAATGCCGATCCTCGCCCGGTAGCGGGCGCGGATCTCGGCGCGCGTACGTGGCTTCCGCATGCGCTGCCGATGACCACCGGGCGGCGGTCCGTCTAGCAGCCTCCGGCGGCGCGCGTGGGCGCGATACAGCAAGGCGCTCGACAACAGCGCCGAGAACGGCAGCCAGACGAGCTCGACCTTCCAGCCTTCGGGCCGAAGCGGCCCCTGGCCGTACGGCGTGAAGGCGACCGGGATGATCGCCCACGCGACCGCCGGCCCGGCCATCAGGAGGATCGACGCCGTGAACGGGAAGCCGGCGAACAGCCAGCCGACGCCGGGAAAGCCCATCAAGCCCAGCGGCAGCTCGTAGCCGGCGAGCGCGGCGGGGCTGCGGCGGCGTACGCGCCTCGGGATCTTCCCCGCGTACAGGCCCGGCAGTGCCGCGATCGCCCGCCTGCCCTCGTCGCGTTGCCTCGCAGTCATCGACAGAGCGGTGCCCGCGTACGACCAGAACCCCGCGAACACGAGCAGGGCTGCGGGGACGCCAACGAGACCTTCCCAGGGCTCGAGCCCGCTCACCGCAGCCGCGTACGAAGCGCCCGCGGAAACGCGATGCGCCTCGACGGCGGAGAATGCGACGCCGGAGAGATAGTAGGCGCCGACGCCTGCGCCGAGCGCGACCACGGCGAAGCGCGCGCGCCGCAGAGGAAGCTCCGCCCCGGCGTTCCGCAGGGCGGCAAAGACCAACCCGATCAGAAGCACCATCAGCCCGCCCAGCATGTTGAGCTGGGCGTGCAGGTTGACGATCACGTCGCCCGCCTGGCCACCGCGGTCGAGCAACTCGTTGACGGCCGGGAAGGCCTGCACGGGTCCCTGCAGAGTCCCGAGCGCCAGCGCGGCGCAGCCCGCGAGCACGAACGGCCGCAGCACACTGTCCGACCGCCACACCGAGCGGACGATCACGGCCAGCAGCAGCCAGAACGCCGCGAACATCGCGAGACCCGCGCCCATGATCAGGAACGGATGCAGCGCCGTCGCCTCCTCCGCCTGCTCCGGGGTCAAGCCGCGGTTGACGACGAGCCGGCCCTCGTGGAGTCCGAGGTAGAGCGTAACCGCGTAGAAGGCCAGCGAGCCGCCTAGCAGCGCAAAGAAGCACCGGTTGACGAGCCGGCGGGAGGGCTCAACGCCTCCCGCCACCCGTACCAGAGCGAACAGCGAGCCTGCGACGAGCATCGTGAGGCCGGTCACGAGGTTGATGTGTGCGTGGCTGATCGGGTCGATCCAGTCACCAGCGTGCCCTGCCTTGTAGAGCCAGTCCGCATTCGCGGGCTGCACCTGGATCACGCCCTGAACGGTTCCGACAGTCAGCGCGGCCGCCCCCGTGGCGAAGAACTTCCACAGGTGCCACTGCGGCTTCGGCACCTTGATCAGTCGCGACTGGAAGATCGTCAGGGCGACGTTCGTCGCAAAGCACCAGTAGCCGAGCCCCATCACGCCGGCGCCGATCCCGGTCGGCACCTTGTACCACTTGCCCATATGTTGCTTCGCGAGTTGGTAGTCCCAGCCGTGGTCGACCAGCCGGCCAATCGCGATTCCGTTGCCGATCAACGAGACGTAGAAGACGAACAGGCCGAGGACGGTGAACCAGAACGCGCACTGGGCCAGGCCGTCGCTCGTCAGCGGCCTCTGAACGATCCGCGGCAACACGAGCCAACAGAGCCCGGTTGCGAGCAGCGTCCCGCCGCCGACGATCATCACGTGCGTGTTCGAGAGGTCGCGCACGAGGTGGCCCGCGTAGCCGGTGCGCGCCAGGTACTCGGCGACCCAGGGCAGGTTCTTGACGACCATGTGCAAGGAGCCGAGCACGAGGAAGAAGCCGCCCGCGACAAAGTATTTCGCCGTCTTCCGGTCGTGGGCGCCGAGCTCGTCCTCGGAGTACGGCTCTGTGCGAACCGGCGGCGCCTTGCCCGGGATGAATCTGAACATCGCCGCGATGACGACCGCGAAGAAGGCGACGTAGGTCAGAAACTGCAGCGAGGTGAGATGTCTGACGTACAAGCCGCGCCTAGTGCCCCTTCCAGTGATAGTCAGGGCGTCTCTGGCGGCACCCGGCGCCACCAGGCGGCGTCCTCAGTCGCGCCAATATGCCCGCATATTGACGCTCCCTGCGTCCTTGCAGTGCTTGCTTTTCGACCACCAGGCGCGTAACCAGCCGTTCCGGACAGGCCCTTGAGCGGAAGCGAGACGGCGCACATCGCGGCGGTTGTGGGCGCCCTCGGCGCCCCGCTCGTACTCCTCGCGCGCACCAGGAC
>JALYLK010000286.1 GCA_030774275.1 Actinomycetota bacterium | reverse complement strand
TAGAGATTCCGAATGTCCTAGACGCCGTGGCGCAGGTGTGACGTACTGGCTGTTCGTCCGTGGGCTCGGGAAGCGACCGCTCGACCGGCACATCGACGTAGCGCACATTCGGACGCAAGGGTCGACGAAGCGCCCGTCCGTCACGGTCGGCGACCGGGCGATTCTCTACGCGTCCGTCTGGCAGGCGATCTTCGGTGTGGCCGACGTCGTTGGGGACCCCGAGAACGACCCGACTCGGAGCCGCTGGGCCTGGAGCTACGCGATCAGGCCGATTACGGTCGTCGCGGACCTGCACGACGCGCCGCCCGTTGAGGCGGCCGGAATCTTCCCGCAGAGCCTGTGGAGGCATTCGCATATCCGCCTTACCCCTGAGCAGTTCGAGTCCGCGCGAAAGCTGATCGAGGCCGCGGCGAAGTAGGATCGCGCGCCGTGGAGATTCGCAAAGTCGGAGTCGTCGGCCTGGGGACGATGGGCGCCGGGATCGCGCAGGTGAGCGTCCAGGCGGGCTACGAGACGGTCGGGCGGGAGGTCCGCGATGAGCTCGGCGAGCGCGGCAAGGCGACCATCGACCGCTATCTCACGCGCGGCGTCGAGAAGGGGCGGCTGACCCAGGAAGAGAAGGACGCGGCGATCGGCCGGCTGACGCTGACGACGGAGCTCGCGGATCTGAGCGACTGCGACCTCGTGATCGAGGCCGTCCTCGAGGAGCTGCCGCTCAAGCGCGAGGTGTTCGCTGAGCTCGACCGGGTGACGCGGCCGAACGCCATCCTCGCCACGAACACCTCCGCGCTCTCGGTCGCCGAGATCGCGGAGGCGACCGAGCGGCCGGAGCGACTCGTCGGCATGCACTTCTTCAACCCCGCGCCTGTCCTGCCGCTGGTCGAGATCGTTCGAGCGCCGAGCAGCTCAGAGGAAGTGGTGCGCGCTGCCTACGAGTGGGCCGAAAGCGCAGGCAAGCAGCCGGTCAAGTGCAACGACACGCCGGGCTTCATCGTCAACCGGATTCTGATTCCGCTGCTGAACGACTGCGTTCGTGTGCTCGATGAGGCGGGAGTCACGCCTGGAGATCTGGACAAGGCGATGACCAACGGGGCCGGCTGGCCGCTCGGGCCTTGCGCACTCGTCGATCTCATCGGCATCGACGTGCACGTCCACGCCTCAGAGGCCCTGTACGAGAAGCTCGGGGAAGAGAGGATGGCCCCGCCGGAGCGGCTCGTGGAAATGCAGAAACAGGGGCGCCTCGGCCGCAAGACCGGCGCCGGCTTCTTCGAGTACTAGCGACCAGTCCCAACTGTCCGCATTAGGCGTGCCCCGGTGCCAGGCATGAGGACGAGTCCAGGGTAGACAAAAGGCCTGCAATCGGGCAAGTTTTTAGCGAAGCTACGGCCATGTCCGGAGCGTAAACCGGTGCCAGGCACCGGGACACGCCCCTTTGTGCCGGCCCTAGCCTTCGAATCCCGCCGCGCGGCGCTTACGCTCGGGCGTCGCCAGCCAGTCGAGCACGGCCTGGCGGGAGAAGCGCCAGTGACGGCCGAGCTTTCGGCCGGGCAGCTCGCCTTTCGCCGCGAGCGCGCGCACCTCTTTCTCCTCCACCTGCAGGAATTCGGCGAGCTGCTCGACGGTGAGCACGTCGGGGCCGCGAGCTTCGTGCGCTGCGCGGCCGACGAGCACATCGTCGGCGCCGAGATAGCGGTCGACGAGGTCGGTGACGAGCTCGCGCTTCGGCGTCTTGAGCTCGAATGCGGCGCGGCTGAGCTTCTCGGCCGAGGCTGCCGGCAAGCGCACGAAGAGCGGGGAGGTGGGCTCGCGTTCCATCCTGATATCACGATATCAGCCTGCTATCGTCAAAACAGTGGCGCGGCGGGCATTCCTTCTCGGCGGGAGCGGCCAGACCGGGCGCGCGCTGATCCCGCGCCTTCGTGAACGCGGCTGGGAAGTGGTCGTCGCGAGCCGGGGCGAGCGCGAGGTTCCCGAGGGGGTCGAGCACGTCCAGGTCGATCGCGCCGACACCGCCGCCTTGAAGCAGGCGCTCGGAGATGGGGCGGACGTCCTGGTCGACTTCGTTGCCTTCGAGCAGGAGCACGCGGAGCAGCTGCTCTCGCTGCGCGGTCTGGTCCGCTCGCTCATCGTCCTCTCGAGCGCGGCTGTCTATTTCGAGGCCGACGGACCGCGCCTCGAGCCGCCCGGCACCTCGCCCTTCCCACACCTGCCGCTACCGCTCAGCGAGCGAAGCCCGACCGCCCCACCCGGGCCGGAGACGTATGCGACAAAGAAGGCCGCGATCGAGCAGGTCCTGCTCGGCCAAGACGACCTGCCGGCAACCCTATTCCGAGCGGGGGCGATCCACGGTCCGTGGTCCTCCTGGGCACGGGAGTGGCACTTCGTCAAACGGGCGCTCGACGACCGCCGCGCCATCGTGCTCGCATATCGCGGTGAGAGTCGTTTCCATCCAATCTCCGTTCACAACCTCGCAGAGCTGATCTGGCTCGCGGCCGAGCGGCCCGGAAAGCGGGTCCTGAACGCGGGCGATCCCGACCCGCCGACGGTGCTGGAGATTTCCCGCTCGATCGTCGCGACGCTCGATCGCGACTGGGCCGAGGTCTTGATCGGCGAGCCGGTTGGCGACGTCGGAGAGACGTCCTGGTCGACGCCACATCCCGTCGTGCTCGACATGACCGAGGCCGAGTTCGAGCTCGGGTACCGGCCGGTGACGACGTACGCGCAGGCAGTGCCCGAGACCGTTCGGTGGCTGGTCGAGGTGACGAAAGAACGGCCGTGGCAGGAAGTGATGCCCCGGGCGGCCGAGTACATGCAGGACTCCTTCGACTACGCGGCCGAGGACGACTTCCTCCGGGGTCTCCCAACGATCGGCTGAGTCGGGCTGATTCGCGGTTGCCAGACGGCAACTTTTCCCTGCATGCGGGCGCTAACGGACCCCTTACAATCCCCTCATCGACAACACACCTGCGGCATCGATACTGCGCCCGTCGATGAGGCGTCTCGTCTGGCTCAGCGTTCTCGCGTTCGCCCTTGCCGCACCGGCGGTCGGCTTCGCGCTGAGTGGGACAGGCGACGGCACGCTGTCTGTCAAGGCCGGCATCGGCAAGGTCTATCTCAACTTCAACGGCTCGGCTGTAGGCCGGCTGCAACACGGCGTCATCCAGATAACCGATCCGTTGGCGAACGACGGGGCCGGGCTCGACTTCTCGGGTTGCGAAGAGAGAGACCGAATCGACACGACCTCGATCTGCCGCGGCACGAATCTCCGCTTCCGCGCGATCGGCGGCAAGTACCAGATCCTGATCAAGGGAACCGGTAGCTACCTCTCTGCGGTCGGGTACGGGTACGCGGTCCTCAACGGAGCCGGTGACGATCCGAACGTCGTCACCGACGGGACGTACTCGCTGAACGACGGGCCGTACAAATCGCTGCCCGACTTCAGGACGACGTTCAACATCGTCGCCCCGGCCGGGGGCTAACCCGCCTGGGATACTGGGGCCGTAGTGACCTCACAGGCCCAGGTCGTCCTGATCGTCGAGGATGAGCCCTCGATCGCTTCGTTCGTCTCGCTCTATCTGAAGAACGCGGGCTACGCGGTCAAGGCTGTGGCGACCGGCAGCGACGCGCTCGCTCAGGTCGAATCCGAGCAGCCGGCGTTGGTCGTGCTCGATCTGATGCTTCCGGACATCGACGGCATCGAGGTCTGCCGGCGGATCCGCCAGCGGCGGGACATCCCGATCCTCATGCTCACTGCGCGCGACGAGGACGTCGACAAGATCATTGGGCTCGAGGTCGGCGCCGACGACTACATGACCAAGCCGTTCAATCCGCGCGAGCTCGTCGCGCGCGTCAAATCGATTCTCCGCCGGTCGACGCCGGCCCGCGCGACGTCCGCGTCGGCCGAGATCCGGCACGGCGACCTTCACGTCGACTCGGGTCGTCGGGAGGCTCATGTCGGCGAGACGGAGATACAGCTTGCGCCGAAGGAGTTCGACCTCCTCTGGGAGCTCCTCGACCATCGCGGCATCGTGCTGACTCGCGACCAGCTGCTGGAGCGCGTCTGGGGCTACACCTTCGCGGGGGACACGCGAACTGTCGACGTCCACGTGCGCCAGCTGCGCCGCAAGCTCGGCGAAGCCTCGCCGATCGTCACCGTCTGGGGCGTCGGTTACAAGGTGTCGCCCGCGCGGGACTCTGTGAACGCCTAGCGAAGTAGCCGCCGTGTTCCACTCGCTGCGTTTTCGGCTTCCCGCCTTGTTTCTCGCGGCGATCGTGCTCGCAGGGTTCGTCTCGACCGCCGTCGCCGTCAGCGTTTCGCAGCGGTACGCGCAGACCACGCTGAGGAAGCAGGCGTTCCGCGAGCTTGCGCGCGAAGCGGCTGGGATCGACCAGATCTACTACGCACGCGTCGGCAAGAGCGCTCCCCCGTCGTCACTCGATCTCGAGCGTGCCTCGGGGGACCAGATCTTCTATATCCAACCGGCGAAGGGAATCGATCTCTTCCCTGGCCCAACGCCCGCCTACACGCTGCTGCCACGCCGGGTGCTGGACTTCAGGCGGATCCTCGCCGGGCAGACGGTCCGGTTCGAATTCACACGTCCGGGCGGGAAGGTCCGGCTGCTCGGATTTGCGAGGCCCGTCAAGCTCGGCAACCAGATCTTCGGCGCCATCATCCTCGCCAGGCCCACGACCCGCCTCAACCAGAGCTGGCTGCCGATCGTCTGGCGCCTGCTCCCCGCTTTTTTCGCCGGCATCCTCGTCGCCGGGGCGCTGGGCTTGTATCTCTCGCGCCGGATCACGAAGCCGGTGCTGGCTCTCTCGGACGCCGCAGACGAGGTTGCGGCGGGCCATTACGGTGTCGCCGTCCCGCAGGTTCCAGGGCGGGACGAGATCAGTCACCTCTCGGAGCGGTTCCGCCAGATGGCAGCTCAGCTCGAGCAGGCGGAGACACTCGAGCGGAACTTCCTGATGACGGTGTCACATGAGCTGCGCACGCCGCTGACGGCAATTCGCGGCCACGTGGAGGCCCTGTTGGAGGGCGTGGTCGAAGACGAGGACGCCCGGTCGTACTCGCTCGAGGTGATCAGCCTCGAGGCCGACCGCCTCGAGCGGCTGGTCGGCGACGTGCTTGACCTCGCGAAGCTCGACACGCACCGCTTCGCACTCGTTCGCGAAGAGGTCGACATGGAGCGGCTCATCGACCGCGCGTACTCGGCGTACGGAGAGGAGGCCCGCCGACGGGGGATCGACTACCGGCGGTTGGTGACTGCGAAGCCCGTGCTGGAGACCGACGGGGACCGCGTCCTTCAGGTGATCTCCAACCTACTCGCGAACGCCTTTCGCTGGACGCCGGACGGCGGGCGCGTGGGCCTTGCCCTGACGCAGGTCGACGGGACTATCCGGGTCGTGGTGGACGACAGCGGCCCCGGCATTCCCGAGGATGAGCAGGAGCGGATCTTCCGGCCGTTCTGGTCCCGCGACGGGCATGGCACCGGGCTCGGGCTTGCGATCGCCAGCGAGCTCGCCGCGGCGCTCGGCGGCGAGATCAACCTTCAGACCGAGTCCGGCCGAGGAAGCCGTTTCGAGCTGGTGTTGCCGGCGAGACCGGCGAGCTCCTAGCTTCCGGTGCGGCGGTCTTCGATGCGGTAGACGACCGCGCCTTCGTCCGCGCCGAGCGCGCGCTCGAGACGTGCCAGGCGCTCGTCGACGCCCTGCCAGCCGGAGGTGATCAGGTCGATCAGGAGCGCCAGGTCGTCGACTCGCGCGTGCCGTTCGGCGAGCAAGTCGCCGTCCAGTCGCTCGAGCCGCCGGACGAGGTTCGCGGACAGGCCGCGCACCTCGGCGAGATGCCTCGCGACCGGCAGCACCTCTTGGCGAAGGCCGGTCTGGACCGCCTCTCCTACGCGGTCCGGCAACGTCGTCTCGAGCGTTGCAGCGGTCTCGGCCAGGGATTCGACCTGGTCGCGGGCCCGCTCGAGCGCGGCCGTCACGGCCGCAGCCTCCGTCCGACCCTCGGCCACCTGACGCAGCCGTTCGTTCGCCCGTTCGATGGCGCCTGGATTCATGGCTCGCAACGCTAGCGTTCGCATCGGATGAAGCTTTCCGAGCTCGATTACGCCTTGCCGCACGAACTGATCGCGCAGCATCCCCTGGAGCGTCGCGACGAGTCTCGCCTGCTCGTCTACGACCGCGCGAGCGGAGCGGTCCGGCATCGTCTGTTCTCCGAGCTCCCGGACGAGCTGGCTCCCGACGAGCTCGTGGTCGTGAACGACACGCGCGTGCTTCCGGCGCGGATCCGGATCGAGCGCCCGCGCGGCGAGGTCTTGCTGCTCGAGCGCACCGGGGAGGACGGGCTGTGGGAAGGGCTCGCACGTCCGACGAAGCGGCTCCGACCGGGCAGGCGCTACGGACCGGTCGAGCTGGTCGAGCACCTCGGCGAGGGTCGCTGGCTGCTCCGGCTAGACGGCGAGCCGGACGGCGAGGTTCCGCTGCCGCCATACATCACGGAGCCGCTCGCAGAGCCCGAGCGCTACCAGACCGTCTACGCCGAGGCAGAGGGATCGGCCGCGGCGCCGACGGCCGGCCTTCATTTCACACCCGAGCTGTTGGCGCGCCTTGACGTCGAGCGGGTGACGCTCCACGTCGGACTCGACACCTTCCGGCCCGTCGCCGCCGAGGACCTCGAGCGGCATGAGATCCACAGCGAGCGCTACGAGGTGGCCGCGGTCGCGTGGGAGCGGATCCGCGACGCACCGAGGGTCCTCGCCGTCGGCACGACGACCGTGCGGGTGCTGGAGTCGCTCGCTCGCGGCGCCCCGCTCGCAGGCCGCACTGACCTCTTCGTCACCCCGGGCTTCGAGTTCCGCCGGGTCGATTCGTTGCTGACGAACTTCCACCTGCCGCGCTCGACCCTGCTCGCGCTCGTGATGGCGTTCTGCGGGGTCGAGGAAACGCGCCGCCTCTACGGGTTGGCAATCGACGAGCGCTACCGCTTCTACTCCTTCGGCGACGCGATGCTTATCCGATGAGCTTCCGGGTCACCGCCACCGACGGCGCCGCTCGCGCCGGGGTCCTGGCGACGGCGCACGGCGACGTCCCGACGCCGGCCTTCATGCCCGTCGGCACGAAGGCCACCGTCAAGGCCGTCGACCCGGCCGAGCTTCGCGGACTCGGCGCGGCGATCGTGCTCGGCAACACCTACCACCTCCATTTTCGACCCGGCGTCGAGCTGATCCGGGAGCTCGGCGGACTGCACCGGTTCATGGCGTGGGAGGGACCGATCCTGACCGATTCGGGCGGCTTTCAGGTCTTCTCATTGCGCCACACGATCCTCGGCGTCGACGACGAGGGGGTCACTTTCCGGTCGGTCTACGACGGTGAGCCCGCGCGCTTCACGCCCGAGACGGTCGCCGGCGCACAGGCGCTGCTCGGCTCGGACATTGCCATGTGCCTCGACGTCTGCCCGCCGGCCGATGCGCCCCTCGCTGCGGTTGAAGAGTCCGTGCGGCTGACGACACTTTGGGCCCAGCGCCAGCGGGAGGCCGACCGCTCACCCGGCCAGCTCGTCTTCGGGATCGCACAGGGCGGGACGGACGCGGGCCTCCGCGCCCGCTCGATCGAAGAGATCACTGGGCTCGACTTCGACGGCCATGCCCTCGGCGGCCTGGCGATCGGCGAGGACCGCGAGCTGATGTTCGAGACGGTCGGCTGGGCGGCGCCGCTCCTGCCCGCGGAGCGCGCGCGCTACTTCATGGGAATCGGCGATCCCCAGGGCGTCCTCGAGGTGATTGAGCGCGGGATCGACATGTTCGACTGCGTGCTGCCGACCCGGTTGGGGCGGACCGGCGCCGCACTCACCTGGGAAGGCCGGCTGAACCTGAAGAACGCCCGCTACACGCGGGATCCGGCACCACTGCAAGAAGGTTGCGCCTGTCCCGCCTGCACGCGGTTCTCGCGCGCCTACCTCCGCCACCTCGTCAACCAGCAGGAGCTGCTCGGCCTGCGCCTGCTTAGCCTTCACAATCTACGATTCCTGCTCGATTTGACGGAAGGCGCGAGAGAGGCGATCGAACGGGGCGAATTCGCTGCCTACAAGCGCAGCGCGCTCGGGCGTCTCGGCGCGGCGGCCAGGGAGGAAACGTGGGCTCCGGCTACCTGATCGTGATCGTGGCGCTATTCGCGCTGTTGTGGTTGTTCGTGCTGCGTCCGCAGCGCCGGCGGCAGGCGGAGCAGATGCAGATGCAGGACACGTTGCAAGTCGACGACGAGGTGATCACCGCCGGGGGCATCCGTGGCTATGTGCGGCAACTCGACGAGGAAGTGCTGGGAATCGAGATCGCGCCCGGCGTCCAGGTTCGGCTCGACCGCCGGGCGGTCGCGGCGATCGTGCGCGAGGAGGATGACCCAAAAGGGCTAACCCAGGCTGGAAGTGACGAAAGCTAAGCTTCGAGCCCTGCGCGAATGACGAACCGCCGTTCGCATCTGATCCTCGTCGGCCTCATCCTCGCCGCCCTGGCGGGAGTGGCTGCGCTCGGCATTCCCGGATCGCCGGTGCACAAGAAGGTGACGCTCGGACTCGACCTGCAGGGTGGCCTCGAGGTCGTGCTGAAGGCCCAGCCGCCGAAGGGTCAGGGCGTGACTCCAGCTGGAATGGATTCCTCCCTAACGACGATGCGTAACCGCGTGGACAAGCTGGGCGTCTCCGAGCCAGAGATCCGCAGGCAGGGCTCAGACCAGATCGTGATCGAGCTCGCCGGCGTGCACGATCCGGCGAGGGCCGCCTCAATCATCGGGAAAACTGCCCAACTCGAACTCTACGACCTCGAGACGTCGCTGACCGGACCGTCGCTAAGTGCCACTGGCAATCCGCAGCCGGAGATCAGCCTCTTCAAGCTGCTTTCCGCTGTCCAGACCCAGGCGAAGCAGGGGACGCCCGAGGGGTACTACGCGTTCGGCAAGAACAAGCAGAAGTTCGTCGGCCCGGCAGCCGACCCCGCGACGGCGAGGAGGCTCGCGAAGCAGGCGAAGCTGAAGCCGCCGATCACCGTGCTCGCACTGCCGAAGAACACGGTGGTCATCACCTGCGACTCGACTGAGGTTTCCTGCCCCGGGAATACTGGCCAGCAGGGTGGAAACAATGTGTTGCCGCCACCGCCGGGCCAAAGCTTCTACTACCTCTTCATCCACGACCCAGGCAAAGGTGTGCCGCAGCTGACCGGCTCAGACCTGAAGACGAATGGGACGAGAGCAGACCTCGACCCGACGACGAGCCAACCCGAAGTCCTGATGAGTTTCAGCGGCGCCGGCTCGCACAAATTCCAGCAGGTTACGGCCGAGGAGTACGTCCGAGGCCGAAACCGCCAGATCCCACAGCACTTCGCAATTGTGCTCGACGGCGAGATCAGATCCTTCCCCCAGATCGACTACACCGATTCGAGTCTCGCTGGAGGCATTAGCGGTGGTGGCCGTATCACGGGGATCAAGTCGATCGGCGAGGCCAAGGATCTCGCGCTCGTTCTGCAGACGGGGGCGCTTCAGTACAACTTCAAGCAGATAGAGCGCACCGATGTCTCGGCCACGCTCGGCAAGGATTCCCTCAACGAGGCGAAGAAAGCGGCCCTGATCGGCCTGCTGCTGGTGGCCATCTTCCTGCTCGTGCTCTACCGCTTCCTCGGGCTGGTCGCGGTGATCGGCCTCGGCATCTACGCGGCCTTCCTCTACGCCGCGATCTTGCTCTTCCATGTCACGCTGACCCTGCCGGGCTTCGCGGGACTGATCCTGACGATCGGAGTTGCGGCCGACGCGAACGTCGTCATCTTCGAACGGATCAAGGAAGAAGTGCGGACCGGGAAGTCCGTGCGCGCAGCGATTGCCGCCGGTTACGCCAAGGGGTTCCACACGATCATCGACGCGAACGTCGTCACGCTGATCACGGCGCTCGTCCTGTTCGCTGTCGCGACCGCGGGTGTGAAGGGCTTCGCGCTGATGCTGATCATCGGGACGGTGATCTCGCTGGTCACCGCGGTGGCAGCGACCCGCGCGATGCTCGGCCTCCTCTCGGGCTTCGCGTGGTTCGACAACCCCCGGTTCATGGGAGCGGCGGGTCAGCAGTCGGCCAAGTGGCTGCAGATCGACTTCATGCGCCGCCGCTACCTCTGGTTCGCGATCTCGGGCGCGATCATCGTCATCGGCGCCGTTTCGTTGGGCGTCCGCGGCCTCAACTTCGGAATCGACTTCAAGGGCGGCACCCAGGTGACGTTCAAGACGCCGAGCCCGGTCTCCCTCAACGACGTCCGCAACCAGGCGAAGGACATCGGCCAGAACGACGCGGTCATTCAGGGCCGTGGCAAGACCTTCGGCAGCGACAAGTACGAGAACTTCCAGATGCGGATGAAGTCTCTGACGTCGGCAGAGCAGAACACGCTCGGTCAGGACCTGAGCTCGCGCTTCCATGCCGCCAACCGCCAGATCACGAACGTGTCCTCGAGCTTCGGCCGGCAGATCGCCCGCTCGGCGATCGTCGCGGTGATCGTCTCCCTGCTCTTAATCGTCCTCTACATCGCCGTCAGGTTCGGTTTGAAGTTCTCCGGGCCGGTGATCGCGGCCCTGCTCCACGACATCATCATCACGGTCGGGGTCTACTCGCTGACCGGGCGCGAAGTGTCGAACGCCACCGTCGCCGCCGTCTTAACGGTACTCGGCTACTCGATCTACGACACGATCATCATCTTCGACCGGATCAGGGAGAACATCCCGCTGATGCGGCGATCGTCCTTCGCGACGATCGCCAATGTCTCCCTCTGGGAGACGATCCGCCGTTCGCTGGCGACGACGTTCATCACGCTACTTCCGATCGCCGCGCTGTTCATCTTCGGCGGCGCGACGCTGAAGGACTTCGCCTTCGCGCTGCTCGTCGGCATCGTCTCGGGCGCGTACTCGTCGATCTTTATCGCGGCTCCGTTGCTGACGATGCTGAAGGAGCGCGAGCCAGAGTTCGCACGGCGCAAAGACGTGAGAGCGGACGGCGACGGCCGGGCGGCCGACGCGGTTCTCGAGGAGGCGGAGGAGGCCGCGGCCGCGGCTCCGTCCCCCGACCTGTCGCCGGTCGACGCCGTCGAGCGCGTCGCGACCTCCGCCGAAGCGAAGCGAGAGCGGCGCCGACAGCGGCGTCGCGCGCGTCCGCATGGCCGAGCGAGGTAGCCGCCTCGCCGAAGCCGTCCACCGGCTCGGACGCGACGAGGCCAAATCGCTGGCTGACGAGTTCGCGGCGCTCTGGCGCGGCGATGCCACGGTCGGCGACCGTCTCGCGGCCCGGCTGTCCGGGATGTTCCGGGAAGTCGGGCTCGTGACCCGTGAGGAGCTCGACGAAGTGGAGCTCAAGCTCGCCCAGCTCGAGCACCGGCTGCGCTTGCTCGAGAACGGCCGGCAGCCCTCGCCGCCGGCTCCGTGAGCGCTCCGCTGACGCGGCTCGGCGTGCCGAAGCTCTGGCACGAGGACCGGGCACGGCTGTGGCGCTTCGCTCGCCGCACCGTGGTGCCGGTGACTCTCCGGCTCGCGCCGTCCGCTGCCTACGGAGTCGACCGGATCCCGCGCGACCGCGGCTGCGTCCTTGCCGCGAACCACTTCTCGGGCATCGACCATCCGCTGATCGGCGCCTTCGTCCCCGGAATGACCTACTTCCTGGCGAAATCCGAGTTGTTCGAGATCCCGGTGCTCGGCGAGGCGCTCGCCTGGATGGGCGTGATCTCGATCCGGCGCGGCGAGAGCGACCGCGATGCGCTTCGCCGTGCCCGCGAGCACGTGCGGAACGGCGACGTTGTCTGCGTCCACATCGAAGGAACCCGCCAGCGGCTCGGTTATCCAGGTCCGATCCAGACCGGCGGTTTGATGATCGCCATGCAGGAGGGCGCACCGGTCGTACCGCTCGGGCTCGACACCTTCGGCTGGTCGCTCAAAAACCGGCGGCAGTGTGCGCTGGTCTTCGGCGAGCCGATCGAGCTCGATCACCTGCCGCGCAACCGCGCGGGGTATGCGGAGGCCGGAGAGCTCGTCCGTGAGGAGATGGTGAGGCTCTGGCGTTTGGCGGCCGAGGCCGCCGCGGCGGGATTGCCGCCGGCCCTGCCGGATGGGACGCCGCGTAACGAGCCCGTGTCAGACTGATCGCATGGCGAGCCCGGCCACGCGCAACATCGGCCGTCTCTCCGAGATCGCGCAGGTCGCGGTCAAACACGGCTTCGGCTACTTCTTCGAGCGGCACCGCCTGACCGACCTGTTCCCCTGGGTCAGCCGCGACGGGAGCGCTGAGACGCAGTCGGACCGTGGGCGCCGCCTGCGGGAGACGCTCGACGAGCTCGGCCCGACCTTCGTCAAGTTCGGCCAGCTGCTCTCGACTCGCCCGGACATCGTGCCCCCGGACATCCTGGTCGAACTGCAGAAGCTTCAGGACGACGTCACTCCGATCCCGTACGCCGACGTCGAGCGTGTGATTCGGGAGGAGCTGGGAGTGACGATCGAGCAGGCCTTCCTGGAGTTCGACGAGCAACCCACCGCCGCGGCCTCGATCGGCCAGGTTCACCGCGCACTGCTGCCGAACGGCGATCGCGTGGCGGTGAAGGTGCAACGGCCGAACGCGCAGCGCCAGATCGAGTCTGACATCGCTCTGCTCTTTCAGGCCGCACGCCTGGCGAAGGAGCGCGTCCGAGC
>JALYLK010000285.1 GCA_030774275.1 Actinomycetota bacterium | reverse complement strand
CCGTGATCGTCTGCGTTCCGGTCGCCCGGAGGATGACTCGGCCAAGCGTTTTCGCGCCCAGGTCGGCGCTCGTGAACGTATAAGGCGTCGGCAGGAACGCGTCCGGGTCGCTGCTCGAAAAACTGACCGTGCCCGTGTAGCCGGAGGCGCTGTTGCCGTAGACGTCCTCGGCGCGGACCGTGATGCTGAACGGAGTCCCCGAGGAGGCGATCGTCGGCGCGTTCAGGGTCAGATGGTCGACCGGCCCGCCGGCCACGACGACGATCGGCTGCTTCTTGGCCGCCAGCGGTCGGAAGGTCGGCTTGATCACGAACGTGACGCGTTTCACGGTCGTCTTCGTCACGCGCTTGCCCTTCTTGTTCTTCACGACCTTCTTCACCTTGACAAACTTGGTCCCCGTCACTCCGACGCTCGGCTTCGTCTGGGTCAGGAAGACGTAGCCGTCGGCCGCCAGCGTCGAGGCGGTCGCAGGGCCATACGTGATCTCGAAGCTCTGGCCGCGCTTGCAATCGGTCGCGATCGTGAGGCGGTAACCGGTGACCCGCACGAGCTTGGTCGAACTCGAGCACGTGTCCTTCGCGAGCGAGACGTACCCCGTCGCGCCGACCTGGGCCGCCTGCGGCCGCGACCAGCCGCGCGGAACGTCGAGCAGCGTTTGGCCCTCCAGCGGTCCGGTGTCCGCGGAGAAGGTCAATTTGAACGTGTTCGTGCTGCCGGCCGCGACGTGGTCGGGGGTGACCTGGACCAGTCCAACGCCGGGTGCAGCCGGGCTCTGCGCGGGGACGAGCAACAGCGCGAGCCCGAGCACGGGCACGACTGCACGCCGATGGAGCTTCACGATCTTCACGGTGAGCTCCTTTCATGATGGGGCCTCGTCTCCGAGGTGCGCTGGGCGGCCCGTGGGGAGGACGCAGGGAGTGCCCGTATCAGGTCGATACGGGCGCGACTGAGGACGCTGCCACGGGTCGTCCAGCGCGGCTCGGGGGCGCAGTGCTTCATCGTGAAAGGAGCTCTTACCCCTACGAGTTCGCGAAGCCGAAGTTAAGCAGGCGTCGCGCATCGCCGTAGGGATCCGGCGAGTGCAGGACAACCGCGACCAACCTCGTCCCGCCCCGTTCGGCGGAGGCGACGAGGCAGTGCCCGGCGATCGTCGTCCAACCCGTCTTGACGCCGTCGGCGCCGCGATACGTCCCGAGGAGCAGGTTCTTGTTGAGGTAGATCTTTGCGTAGGTCGGCTTCGCCCATTTGACGCGGGCGATGTGCGTGCGCGTGATTGCTCGGAAGCGCGGGATCGCCATCGCGTAGCGGGCGAGCGCCGCGAGGTCGTAGGCGGAGGAGAAATTGCCACGGTCCACGACGCCGCTCGGGCTCGTGTAGTGGGTGTCGCGAAGCCCGAGCTCTTTGGCCTTCTCGTTCATCAGCTGCAGGAACGCGCCCTTGCTGCCGGAGGTCGCGATCGCAAGCTCGAGTGCGTCGTCGTTGCCAGAGAAGAGCAGCAGGCCGTACATCAGCTTCCAGACCGGGACACGCTCGTGCGCGCGCAGTCCCTCTCGATTGAGGGCAACGCGCGTGACCAGCGGGTTGACGCGGATCACCTTCTGGGGCGACAGGTGCTCCAGTGCAAGGACGCCGGTCATGATCTTCGTCGTCGAGGCGATCGGCCGGCGCTCGTGTGGCCGCTTCGCCCACAGGACGGCGCCGGTGCTCGCGTCCACCAACATTCCTGCAGGCGCCGTGATCGGGCCGAGGCCGGCGTGCTCGAGCCTTGGCGCGCCAGGCAGCAGGAGCCGCGTCCCCGGCGCGAACGGCGCGCTCGCAGCGACCTGTTGTTCGGCCGCGGCAGCGCGCAGCTGCTCGAGCGATCTCGCAGACACGGGCGTCGGCTTCAGCGAGGCCAAGGCGGTGGTGTGGTGAGGTCTGCCGTGGGCGAGGGCCCAGTGCTGGGTGGCCGCGAACGCGCCCGCGGCGGCAAGCAGCGCGACGGCGACCAGCACCAGCGGGCGTCTCGACCTCGGACGGCGCCGGCGCTGAACGGGCTGTAGAACGGAATACGGCATCGTCTCGAGGGCTCCGGCGCCGAGTTTAGCTTCGGATTTCACGGCTCTACACTTCGCCTGTGGAGCTGCGCGACCTGCCATCTGTGGACGAGCTTGCGGCGGACGAGCGGCTGGCGAGCGCGGCGCCACGGCCTCTGCTCGTCTCAGCGGTCAGAACCGCTCTCCTACGCGCGCGTGAAGAAATACGGGCGGGCGCCGACCCCGGCGATCTCGTCGGGCGGGTCGAGCTGGAGCTGGCAAGCGCCCGCGCAGCGCGACTGCGACGGACGATCAATGCGACCGGCGTGATCGTCCACACGAATCTCGGGCGCGCGCCGCTCGCGGCGTCGGCGCTCGAGCGGGTAACCGAGATCGCAGCCGGCTACTCGAACCTCGAGTACGACCTCGCCGAGGGCGGCCGGGGGTCGCGCCAGGACCATGTCGCCCCGATCCTTCGCCGCCTGACCGGCGCAGAGGCAGCGCTGGTCGTGAACAACAACGCGGCCGCTGTCTTGCTCGCGCTCGCTGCTCTCGCGGAGGGCCGCGAGGTGCTCGTCTCGCGCGGCGAGCTGATCGAGATTGGCGACGGCTTCCGGATCCCCGACGTGCTCGCGCGGTCGGGGGCACGCCTCCGCGAGGTCGGCACGACGAACCGCACGCGCGCTTCCGACTACGAGCGCGCGATCGGCCCCGAGACGGCCCTCTTGCTTCGCGTTCACCAGTCGAACTTCCGCCTCGTCGGCTTCACCGAGCAGCCGCGGCTCGACGAGCTCGTTCGCGTCGGGCGCTCGCATGGGCTGCCGGTCGTCGACGACCTCGGCTCGGGCGTGCTCGTCCAGCTCGAGGACGAGCCCTCTGCGAGGGATGCGCTGGCGAGCGGCGCCGATCTCGTCTGCTTCTCCGGCGACAAGCTGCTCGGCGGCCCGCAGGCCGGAATCGTCGTCGGCCGCGCCGAGCTCGTCGAGCGCCTGCGCCGGCATCCGCTTCAGCGGGCGCTGCGCGCCGACAAGTTGACCCTGGCGGCCCTGGAGGCCACCCTCTCCCTCTACCTCGATCCCGAACGGGCGGCGCGAGAGATTCCGGTCCTGAGGATGCTTGCCGAACCTGTGGAGGCAGTGCTGGCCCGGGCCGAGCGACTCGCCGGTCTCGTCGGCGGCGAGGTCGAGCAGACCATCGGCCGGGTCGGCGGCGGCGCGCTGCCGCTCACCGAGCTGCCAAGCTTCGCCTGCGCGGTCGAGGAGAATCTGGCGGCACGACTTCGCGAGGCCGAACCGCCCGTCGTCGCGGTCCTGCGTGACGGTCGCTGCCTCCTCGACTGCCGGACGATCACGGAGGCCGAGGTCGACGAGGTCGCGCGCGCTGTGACGGCATGCCGCTCGTAGTCGGAACAGCAGGCCACATCGACCACGGAAAGACGTGGCTCGTCCGGGCCCTGACCGGAAAGGACACCGACCGGCTGCCGGAGGAGCACGAGCGGGGGATCTCGATCGATCTCGGCTACGCCCCGCTGGAGCTCCCCGGTGGGCTGCATCTATCACTCATCGACGTCCCCGGCCACGAGCGCTTCGTCCGCAACATGGTCGCGGGCGCGACGGGGATCGACCTCTTCCTGCTCGTGATCGACGCCGCCGAGGGCGCACGAGCGCAGACTCTCGAGCACCTCGCGATCCTGCGGCTACTCGGAGTCGAGCGCGGCGTCGTGGCGGTGACGAAGGCCGACGCCGTAGAGCCGGATGCGCTCGAGCTCGCTGTCGCCGAGGCCACCGAGCTCGTCCCTGGGGCCGAGGTCGTCGCCGTCAGCGCCAAGACCGGGGCCGGTCTGGATGAACTCCGCGCAGCGCTCGCGAGGGCCGCCGAGGCAGTCGAGCGTCCCGAGCGGTTCGCGGCGACTCGCCTCTGGATCGACCGAGCCTTCTCTCTACGGGGAGTCGGCACGATCGTCACCGGGACGCTTTGGTCCGGCTCGATCGCTGCGGGCGACCTGCTGCGGTTGGAGCCGAACGGCCGGACGGTTCGCGTTCGAAGCGTCCAAGTCCACGACCGGCCAGTCGAGGAAGCGCAGGCCGGCCAGCGCGTCGCCGTGAACCTGCCGGCGATCGAGCGCGGCGAGCTTCGCCGCGGCGAGGCGCTCGTCGAGCCCGGCCATTACCCGGTCAGCTACCGCCTCGATGTCGTCCTCGACGAGCTCGAGCCGGTGCCTGCCGCAGTCAAGGTGCATCTCGGAACGGCCGACGTCGCTGCCCGGCTCGTCCGCTCCGGCCGGTTTGCCCAGCTCCGTCTCGAGGAGCCTGTTGTGGCCGCGCGAGGCGACCGTTTCGTTCTCCGAACGTCGAAGACCGTCGGAGGCGGCCGCGTCGTCGACCCGGCCCCGCCGAGACGGCTGGAACCCGCACGGCTCGAAGTCCTCGAACGGGGCGACCCGGCCGAGATCGTCTCCTTGCTCATCGCCGAGCCGGTGACCACCGCTTCGCTGCAAGAAATGGGTCTGTTTACTCCGGCACAACTCGCAAGTGGCTTGGCTGCCGTAAATCTTGCAGGTGATTGGGCGTACCGGCCCAACTGGCTGGACGGCGTCCGAACGGTCGTTCGCGAGCGCCTGGCAGCGCGGGCCGAGGAGAATCCGCTCGACCCGGGGATTCCGCTCGGCGAGCTGCTTCCACGCGAGCAGTGGGCGGCGGCGATCCTGCCGCTGCTTCACGTCGAGCGGCGCGACGGGAAGGCCTACGCTCCCGGCGTCGCCGCGTCGTTGGGCGACCGGGCCGAGGCGGCCGAGCGCCTCGAGGCCGAGCTGGCCGCGGAAGCGATCGTGCGCGTCGACGACCCCGAGCTCGCCGCCCACCTCGAGTCGGAGGGGAAGCTCAAACGGGTCGGCGACGGGTTCGCGGTTTCCTACGACCTGTACGAACGTGGCCGAGCGGTCCTGCAGACGCTGGAACCCATCACGCTGGCCGGGTTCCGCGACGCGCTTGATATCTCCCGCCGGACAGCGCAGCTTCTGCTCGAGCGCTTCGATGCCGACGGCCTGACGCGCCGAGTCGGCGACGAGCGCATTTTGAGGCGTTCAGCGCTGACGTAGCGGGTGCTCAGAGGTGCCGTAGCGCTTGCTCGTACGCCTTTGCCTGTTCGGGCGTCAGTCCTCTCGGAAGCCGCAAATAGACCAGACCGCGGAGGTAGCTGTACTCGGCTACGAGGGCACTACGTTCGGTGATCGAGCGCACGTATTCGGTGCGCCTCCTCGCCTCTTCTTCATTTGCGAAAACTTCAACGGAGCCTTCGTGGCCGATATTGATCTCGCCGAGCGATGCGCCCTGGCTGCCCCCGAGGCGTTTGTCGAGGAAGTTGACGTTGCTGGTGTATTGGCCTGGCCTGCCAAGCAGCTTGTTCGGATCTGTGCTCGCGTCCCAGACCTGCATCTGGCCGATGGGCATGCCGGCGGCCTTGAGCCGCAGGGCGATTCGCTCGGCGCTGACACCTTTTCCGAATGCGGATGCGCCGTCGTGACCGCTGTCGCATCCAGCGGCGAGGACGGCAAGCGCGATGGCGGCGACCACTAACCGCGACGGCATGGACACAAGAAAGCACACGGTCGGACGCCGAGCCAGGCATGCGAGCGACCATCCACAAGCGCCCGAAACCCGTTCGTTACGCTGCTTCGCGGAGCGGCACGGGCCCGGTGGCCCAACCGGTCTTCAAAACCGGTGCGGTCGTGTAACCCACGGCTCGGTAGGTTCGACTCCTGCGCCGCTCCGTTCGAAGAACCCCTGCAGATCCGCGATCTCGGGAACGAAGCTTGGATCAGTTCGATGCGCTGCGGGATGGGACAATTGGACGGGACGCCCGCTTGCAGGGCTTCCTCACGATCGCGCAAACGATCGCATACCGTTGCGTCACTGCGAGGCTCAGAGCTATGTGTGTCGCGCACCGTTCTGTTCCGGAGGCTCTACGCGCTCGTTCGTCGAACTTTCAACCCGGCAGGTGTATCTGGCGGGCATCACCGCGAACCCGACAGGTGAGTGGGCGACCCAGCAGGCACGGAACATCATCGAGACGTTCGTCGACCGGACCGAGCCAATCCGGTTTCT
>JALYLK010000284.1 GCA_030774275.1 Actinomycetota bacterium | reverse complement strand
CGGGATGCGCGTCCACATCATCACCGACATGGAGGGCATCTCCGGGATCGTCAAGCCCGAGCAGACCAACGCGACCAAGCCGCAGTTCGAGGAGGGCCGCAAGCTCTACACGGAAGAGGTCAACGCGACAGTGCGAGGTGCGAAGGCGGGCGGGGCGACCGAGATCGTCGTCATGGACTGCCACGGCGCGGGGGAAGGGTTCAGCTGGAACTCCCTGATCCCAGAGGAGCTCGACCCGGACTGCGAGTTCGTCGTGCAGGATGAATGGACGGGCTACACGGCCTTCCTCGAAGCAGGCTGCGACGCCGCGCTTTTCGTCGGCATGCATGCGATGGCCGGAACCGCGGACGGTGTCCTCAACCACACCGTCTCGGGTGTCGACTGGCAGAACCTGTGGTTCAACGGAACACGCGTCGGAGAGACCGGAATCAACGCGGCGCTCTGCGGGACGTGGGGGTGCCCGGTCCTCCTCGTGACGGGCGATCGGGCGGCCGCTCGCGAGGCGAAAGCGCTACTCGGCGACGGACTGACCGCCGTCGAGGTGAAGGAAGGGCTCGGCGTGAAGACGGCGCGGCTTCTGACTCCGAAGCGGGCGCGCGAGCTCGTCGAGGAAGGGGCGAAGCGCGCGCTCTCCGACCTGAAGGCCGTCGCCCCGTATGACCCCGGCAAGCCGTGCGAGATCAAGGTGGAGTACAAGAGCACCGCGCCCCCGCAGAAGCTCCGCTTCCAGTCCGGAGTGGAGGTCGTCGACGACCGCACGATCGTTTCTCGTGCCGATGACTGGTGGTCGGCCTGGAAGCAGTTCTTCTTCGCGGCGAACTGATGGACGAGCCGTACCTCGATCTGCGGCTTGGCGAGCTGCTCGAGTCCGTGACCAAGCGCGGAGGGCCGGGTGCGGGCGCGATCGCCGCCCTCGGAGCCGCGAGCGCCGCCGCTCTGGTCGAGCTCGCGGCTCGCGCCACGGAGCTCGAACAGTGGCCCGAGGCCGCCGGCGCGGCCGCGCAGGCTCGGAGGCTTCGCGAGCGCTTGGTCCCACTTGCACGCCTGGACGCCGAGGCCTATGAAGCCGCGGTTGCCAGGCTGCGAGAGCACGATGACGACTTCGCCCTCGGCGAGGCGCTTGCCCGCGCGGCCGACATCCCCCTCGAGATCGCCGATCACGCGGAGAACGTCTCGGCGCTCGCCGCCGAAGCGGCGGCACGGGCGAACCCGGACCTGCGCGCCGACGCCGCGGCCGCTGCCGCACTCGCGCTCGGAGCGGCGTGGGCGGCCGCGAAGCTGGTCGAGGTCAACCTCGCCATGCACGCCGACGACCCGCGGCTGGCGCGGGCACAGGAGATCGCGGCCGGCGCGACGCGGACGGCCCGTGAGGCTCTGACCGTCGACGAGTGACCGCGGCGCTCATTGCGCTTTTTGTCGCCTCCCTCGCCGTCACGCTGGCGGCAGCGGGATTCTTCGCCCGCCGGCTCGACCGGGTCGGCCTACGGCTCGGCCTGCCGGAGACTCTGCTCGGCCTGCTGACTGCGCTCGCCGCTGACGCGCCGGAGGTTTCGTCGGCGATCGCAGCTCTGGTCAAGGGAGAGCACAGCACCGGCGTCGGCGTCGTCGTCGGCTCGAATGTCTTCAACCTCGCGGCAATGATCGGCCTGAGCGCGATCCTGGCCGGCCTGGTCAGCGTCCGCCGCGAGTCGCTCGTCGTCGAAGGGGCCGTCGGATTGGCGGTGCTGCTCGTGGCGGCCGCGCTGATCGTCGGTTGGCTGCCTCCGGCCGCGGCGATCGCAATCATCGTCTTCGTGCTCGTTCCGTACGTGACCGTCCTCGCGCTCGGCCCTCGCGGCGTGGAGCGACTGCCCATTCGCGGGCGGGGGTTCCTGCACCGGATGTTCGGCGAGGAGCATCGCCGCGCGCCGCACGAGGGCGCGATCATGAGCTCTGCCCTGCTGCTCATCCCGGCGCTCGCGCTGATCGTCGCCGGAAGCGCACTGATGGTCGAGGCGGCCGTGCGGCTGGGCGACCGCTGGTCGGTGCCACAGTTTCTCGTCGGGGTGCTCGTCCTCGCCGTGCTGACGAGCCTTCCGAACGCGTATACGGCGATCCGGCTCGGCCTCCAAGGCCGCGGCTCGGCCCTGCTCTCCGAGACCCTCAATAGCAACACGATCAACCTCTTCGCGGGAATCGCGAT
Source organism: Actinomycetota bacterium (assembly GCA_030774275.1). Taxonomy (GTDB): domain Bacteria; phylum Actinomycetota; class Thermoleophilia; order Gaiellales; family Gaiellaceae; genus 13-2-20CM-68-14. The sequence continues at coordinate 684 of JALYLK010000284.1, read as the reverse complement.
CCCGGCGCTCCTGCTTTCGCTGGGGAGCTTCTCCGGTCTCGTGGCCTTCGATCTCGCGTGGCTGATCGGTATGACGCTCGTCGTCCTCGCGCTGCTGATCCGTGGGGTCGGTCGGGCTGGGGGCGGGCTCGTAGTCGCTCTCTACGCCGTCTTCGTCGCCGTGCAGATCGGGTATGGACGATGATCGTCGCGCACCTCGATCTCGATGCGTTCTTCGCTGCGGTCGAGGAGCTCGAGCAACCGGAACTGCGCTCGAAGCCGCTGGTCGTCGGCGGCGATCCGCACGGCCGCGGGGTGGTCGCGACGGCGAACTACGAGGCCCGGAAGTTCGGGATCCACTCGGCGATGGCCGCGGCGGAGGCACTTCGACGCTGCCCGCAAGCGGTCTTCGTCCGGCCCCGGCACAGCCTCTACCGCGAGTACTCGCGGGCTGTCTGGACTGCGGTACGCGAGGTCGTGCCCACGGTCGAGCGCACAGGACTGGACGAGGGCTATCTCGACGTCGGAGAAGTCGCGGAGGACTTCGCCCGAGCGCGCGTCGTGGCCGAGGCGGTGCAGGCGGCCGTGCGGGGCGTGACCAGCCTCTCCTGCTCGCTCGGGGTCGCGACTTCCAAGGTGGTCGCCAAGATTGCCAGCGACCGCCGCAAGCCAGGAGGCTTAACGGTGGTACCGGCCGGCCGCGAG
>JALYLK010000283.1 GCA_030774275.1 Actinomycetota bacterium | reverse complement strand
GTCGACGATCACCGATCCGGGGCGCATGGCTGCGACGGCCGAGGCGGGGATGAGCTTTGGCGCGGGCCGGCCCGGGACGAGTGCGGTCGTGATCACAGCGTCGAACTCGGGCAGGCGCTCCTCGAGTGCCTCCTGCTGTTGCTGCTGTTCTTCTTCTGTCAGCTCCTGTGCATAGCCGCCGGCCGTTTCTTCGCCGGTGACTCCCAGGTCGAGGAAGGTCGCTCCAAGGCTCTCGACCTGCTCTCGGACGATCGGACGCACGTCGAAGCCCGAGACGACCGCTCCGAGCCGCCGCGAGGTCGCGATCGCCTGAAGGCCGGCCACTCCCGCGCCGAGCACGAGCACCTTCGCGGGCGCCACCGTCCCGGCCGCCGTCATCAGCATCGGGAAGAACTTCGGAAGCCGATCGGCCGCCAAAATAACCGCCTTGTAGCCGGAGACCGTCGCCTGCGAAGACAACGCGTCCATCGACTGCGCGCGTGAGATCCGCGGGATCGACTCCATCGCGAAGGCAATGACTCCGCTTTCGCTCAGGCGGTCGATCCCTGCTCGGTCGATCAGCGGCTGAAGAAATCCGATCAGGATCTGACCCTCGCGCAGCCGCTGCGCCTCCGTCGCGGACGGCGCCTGTACCTTCACGACCGCGTCCGCTGGGTACGGGTCGTCGACGAGAGTCGCGCCCGCTTGCTCGTAGTCGCGATCAGGAAAGCTCGCCGCGTCGCCGGCACCGCGCTCGATCGCGACCTCGAAACCTCCGCCCACAAGACGCTTGACGGTCTCGGGCACGAGTGCAACCCGCCGCTCACCGGCAGTCGTCTCGCGAGGGACCCCGACCTTCATCCGCGCGCAACTCTAAAGCCGCGCCTGGGACGGGCCGTTGCACAACCGGCGCGAAGGCGTCACCCATCCGTGCGAAAAAGCGCGATACGCTCGCCGCGGGGAGGAGGCTGGGTGCGCCTCAAAAGGGGCTGGCGGAACCGCGGAGAGTCTGTTCCCCGGGCTCCCACGTTTCATGGGTGCTGCTGCGCGCCGAGTAGATTTTCGCTTGTGGCGGAGTCGAACGAAACGCAGCCGAGCAGACGGCGCCTCGCCGAAGTTGCCGAGAGCTTCTTCCGGCCGCCGATCCGCGATCTCGTTCCCTACGAGCCTGGCAAGCCCGTCGAGGAAGTACAGCGCGAGCTCGGACTCGCGCGAGTCGTCAAGCTCGCGTCCAACGAGGGCCCGTTCGGCCCCTTCCCGGCCGCGCTCGAGGCGATCGAGCGCTGCGCCCCCGAGCTGAACCGTTACCCCGACGGCGGCGCGTACAGACTGCGTGCCGCCCTGGCGGAGCTCCATGATCTCCGCTTCGAGGAGGTCGCCGTCGGTGCCGGCTCGGACGGGCTCGTCGACGGTCTCTCGCAGGCCGTGCTCGAACCGGGCGATGAGATCGTCTCCGGCTGGCCGTCGTTTCCGAGCTACGCGATCGACGCTCGAAAGCAAGGGGCAGTGCCGAAGACGACGCCCCTCCGCGACGACCGATACGACCTCGAAGCAATGCTCGAAGCGATCACACCTCGGACGAAGCTCGTCTACGTCTGCCACCCGAACAACCCCACCGGAACGATGAACACCCGCGCCGAGCTCGACGCCTACTTCGACCGCGTCCCCGACCACGTCCTCACCGTCCTCGACCAGGCGTACTTCGAGTACATCGACGACCCGGAGTACGCCGATGGGATCGCCGAGTACCTGAAGGCCGGGCGCCGGGTCGTCGTCCTGCGGACGTTTTCGAAGATCTTCGGCCTCGCGGGGCTTCGTGTCGGCTATGCGCTCGCACCGGCAAGCGTCGTCAGCGCGCTGGCGAAGGTACGCCGGGCATTCGACATCACGACACCCGCGCAGGAGGCCGCGCTCGCAAGCCTCGGCGACACGGGGGAGCTCGAGCGCCGGCGCCTCGAGAACGCCGCGCAGCGCCCCGAGGTCGAGCGAATTCTCCGAGACCACGGACTCGACCCGTCCGGCCCGGCCGTCGCGAATTTCCTCTACTGCGACATCGGAGAAAACTCGCGGCCACTGTTCGAGCAGCTGCTGGGCGAGGGCGTGATCGTCCGCCCGACTCACGGCTTCGGCGGACCGAACGCGATCCGGGTGACCGTAGGCACCGCCGAGGAAAACGCCTTCCTCGCCGACGCGCTCGACCGCCTTTCGACGATGGCCAAAACCGCCTAGTCCGAAAAACCCCTCTTTCGGGGCGACAGCGCCCTGTTACCGTTTCAGGGGCCGTGAGCCGCCACTTCACCGGCCGCCGCCTCGGCCTACTGGGCCGTGAGCCGAGCTTCCGCTCGCTCTTCCTCGCAACGCTTGGATCAGGCCTGGGCACCTGGCTCGCACTGGTCGCTCTCCAGATCGACGTGCTGACGCGGACGCACTCGCCGATCTGGATGAGCGCGCTCCTGATCGCGGACATCCTGCCGATGCTGCTCGTCGGCCTTGTGGCGGCCCCACTGGTCGACCGCCTTTCGCGCCGCCGCCTGATGGTCGGCGCCGACCTTGTCCGCTTCGCGGTCTTCTGCGCGCTGCCCTTCGCCCCGAACGCGACCACCATCGTCGCGCTGGCGGCGGTGATCGGAACCGCGACCGGCTTCTTCCGCCCAGCGGTGTACGCGGGCCTCCCAAATCTGGTCTCGGACGAGGACTTACCGCAGGCGAACTCGCTCCTGCAGACCATCGACAACTCGACCTGGGCAATCGGCTCGCTCGCCGGAGGCGCCCTCGTTGCCGCCAGTGGACCCGATCTCGCCTACTGGATCAACGCCGTTACCTTCCTCGTCTCCGCAGCACTGCTCGCACAGATCCCGCAGCGCTTGATGCAGGAGGCAAAGGCGGAGACGCGGGGTCACTGGCGCGATCTCGCAGACGGCCTGCTCCTCGTTCGCCGCTCGCGGGCATTGCTGACCGTCTTGATCGCTTGGAACATCGGCATGATCGCGAACGCGTTCGTCAACGTCGGGGAGCCGTTTCTCGCGACGGATACGTTCTCGGCAGGCAGCTTCGGCCTGGGTTTGATGATGGCATCCGCGGGCGTCGGACTGGCTCTCGGGGCGTACCTCGCAGGCTCGTGGATCGAGGACCGGGGGCTGGCCAACGTCTACGGCGTCTCGCTCGGCCTGATGGGGGTCGGCGTCGCCGGGGCAGCGGCGTCGCCCAACGTCTGGGTCGCAGCTGTTTGCGTCATCGTCTCCGGTGCCGGAAACGGAGCCACGATCGTCTGCAACGCGCTCCTCGTGCAGCGCGGCGCGCCGGACCGGTTCCGCGGCCGGGCGTTCACGGTTCTGATGAGCTCGAACGTCACCTTCCTCGCACTTGGCCTGGTGCTCGGCGGCCGGCTCACCGACGCGTTCGGACCCCGCTGGGTCTGGGGTGCGGCAGCGCTTCTGTCGGGAGTGTCCGCCGTGGTCGGTTTCACGCTCGCCCGGGGCGTCGCCAAGGCGTCGCCGCAGGCCGCGGAATTGCCCGAGACGGCGGTCGAGCCCGAGCCTGCGGTCGAGGCACACAGCCGCACCGGCTAGCGGGCGATCTAGCATGAGGGCATGGCTGCGCGCCGCGAATTCACGCGGGAGTCACTCGCTTCGGGCGTCCGCGCCGGCGACAAACGGGCACTGGCACGGGCGATCACGCTGGTCGAGAACTCGGATCCCCTGGCGTACGACCTTGTGCGAGACGTCTATCCGGAGACCGGTCGCGCCTACGCCGTCGGCGTCACGGGGCCACCCGGCGTCGGCAAGTCGAGCCTGATCTCGAGCCTCGTTCGCGGGGTCCGCGAGGCCGGCCAGACCGTCGGCGTCATCTCCGTCGACCCCTCGAGCCCGTTCTCACACGGGGCCCTCCTCGGCGACCGGATCCGGCTCTCCGACCACTTCCTCGACCCCGAGGTGTTCATCCGCTCGATGGGGACCCGCGGTCACCTCGGCGGGCTTGCCGAGGCAACGCTTCAAGCGCTGCTCATCCTCGATGCGGCGGGCAAGGAGCTCGTCTTCCTCGAGACCGTCGGGACCGGTCAGAGCGAGGTCGAGGTAATCGGGATCGCCGACACCGTGCTGCTCGTTTTGATGCCCGGCTCGGGCGACTCGATCCAGGCGCTGAAGGCGGGGATCATGGAGATCCCCGATGTGATCGCGATCAACAAGATGGATCATCCGGCGGCCAAGACCATGATGAACGAAGTTCGGTCGATCCTCTCCCTCGACAAGGACCGCGCCTGGCGCCCGCCGATCGTCCTGACTGACGCGACCCGTGGCGAGAACGTGCCCGAGCTCTGGGACAAGATTGAGGCCCATCGCGCCTTCCTCGAGAGCGGGGGCGTGCTCGAGCAGCGGCGGCGAGAGAATCTCGCGAGCGAGGTCTTCGCGGTCGCCTCCGCCCGCGCCAAGGTGCATCTCGAGGAGGCGGTCGCCGGGGACCCCGAGTTGCGTAGGCTGCTCGACGAGGTTCAGAGCCGAGAGCTCGACCCGCTGACCGCGGTTCGAGAGATCATGGAGAAGGTTTTCAACGTCCCTGCCGATGCCAGACTTCAGTCTGGCTCCGGCGAGCCTAGAGATGGCGACCGAAACCACAGGCCCGACTCTCACTGAGATCGAGGCGGCACGCCGCGGCCTCGCGGGCATCGCTCGGGTGACGCCCGTCTACGGCTCGGAGACCTTGTCGCGGCTCACCGGCCGGAAGGTGGCGCTCAAGGCCGAGAACCTTCAGCGAACGGGCTCGTTCAAGGTCCGCGGCGCCGTTACCCGAATCGCCGCGCTGTCGGACTCGGAGCGCTCGGCGGGCGTGGTCGCTGCGAGCGCGGGCAACCACGGCCAGGCCGTCGCGTGGGCGGCCCGAAAGGCGGGGATTCCCGCGACTATCTTCGTCCCTCAGGACGCGCCGATGGCCAAGATCGAGGCTTGTCGCAACTACGACGCCAAGACGGAGCTGGTCGGGGTGGCCTTTGAGGATGCTGTGGCGGCGGCCATGGCGTATGCGGACGAGACCGGCGCCACCTT
>JALYLK010000282.1 GCA_030774275.1 Actinomycetota bacterium | reverse complement strand
GCGGTGGCGATCGAACGCACCTGCGCGATCGAGACGATTCCGCACGTGACGCCGCGAGACACCTCTGTGATGGGCCTGCAATCCCAGCTGCTCGCCGCCCACGCAGAGGGTGTCCGAAACGTCCTGGCAGTCACCGGCGACCCCCCGCACGTCGGCGACTACCCGGGCTCACAAGGCGTCTACGAGGTCGACTCGATCGGCCTCGCGAGGGTCGTCGCACGCCTGAACGCGGGCGAGGATTTCAACGGCAAAGCGATCGATGCACCAACGTCGTTCTTCCTCGGCGTCGCCGTCAACCCGTCGGCGGACGATCTCGAGACCGAGCTCGACCGCTTCCGGCAGAAGCTCGACGCCGGAGCGCAGTTTGCGATGACGCAGGCTCTCTTCGACCTCGGCTTCCTCGACCGCTTCGAAGAGCTGCTCGGTGGCTGGCCGATCCCGGTCCTCGTCGGGATCTTCATGGTCCGTTCTCACCAGCTCGCCGTGCGCCTGCACAACGAGGTCCCCGGCATCGTCGTTCCGGAACACGTCCAGAACCGGCTGCGGGACGCCGGCCCACGCGCGGCCGAGGAGGGCCTCGCGCTCGCGAGGGAGCTCCATGCAGAGGCCCGCGAGAAGGCGGCCGGCGTCTACGTGATCCCGCCGTTCAAGCAGCCCGAAGCGGCGCTCGAACTGCTGGGAAGCCCAGTGGTTCCGCGGTCGTTTACCTAACCAAGCGACAAAAGCAACGTCACACCCCGAAATCCCGAAGGGAGGGCCAATGGGCATGTTTGCTGACTACGGAGCCATGCGGTTCGCGCTGATGGATGTGTGCGCGAGCCTCGACCCGAAGGCTCCGGCGGCGCCTCCAAGCACCTGGGAGCGCGTCCAGAGCCGAATCCGGAGTTTTTTCTAAGGCGCACAGGGCCCGGTAGAAACCGGGCCCTTCGCTTTGGCAAGAGCCTTCCTGACCGCGGAGGTCGGCACCCCGAAGCCGCTACCTCCGCCCACTCGAGCCGCAAAGACCGTCGTCTCCACCGCTCCGCTCGCATCGACGGCCGGACCGCCGGAGTCGCCGTGACGAACGGTCCCGCGTAGGGTCGTCACGGTCCGCGGGAACGGCCCACGTCCGTAGGCATCGTTCATCAGCGCAAAGATCGTGGCCCCGATGCGAGCGGGAACCGCATCGAACGGACCATCCTCCGGGTAGCCGAGCACAGCGACCGAGGCGCCGGGATGCGCGTCGACGAGCGGCAGCGGCCGCGCACGCAAGCCGGTCACGCGGAGGACCGCGACGTCGTTCGTCGTGTCGAACGCCACCGCCCGTGCGGCGAGGTGTGCGGTCGAGCCGAACGGATTGACCGCGGTGTCCTGCTCCCCGGCGACGACGTGCGCCGCGGTGACCACCGTTCCGGGCGCGGCAACCCACCCCGAGCCCTCGATGCCGAGCCCGCACGCCGTCCCCAGGATGCGGACGACGCTAGGCGCCGCGCGGCGAACCCCAGAGAGGCGCAAGACTTGCGGGTTCGGCGGTGGAACCTGCGCGAGCGGGCCGCCGAGGGCCGGAAACGGATCGAGCCGCGCCAGCGCCTGCAACACCGTGGAGGGCGGTAGCAGGGTGTTCAAATGGCGGAGAACGAACGATCGCTGCGCCTCCCGTCGCAGGTACGTCTGGCCGGGGAGCTGGAGGGCGACCACCCCGAGCACCCAGGCCAGAGCAAGACCGGCAGCAGCGCCCAGCAGGAAGCCTCCGGCCGTGTCGAGCGAACGGAGCGGCGGAATCCTCAGCACCTCGCTCCTCAGCGTGAGTCCGATCCGAAGGCCGAGCGACTGAAAGAGGACGACGAGCAGAAGCCCTCCGCCCAATGCGATCAGCGGTGCGTACCGAGAGTGACTTCCCGACTGGAGAACCGCGGAGGCGAGCCGCCCTCCGACAATCGCGCCGACGACGAGCCCGATGAGAGCAAGCGCCCCCGCGACGAATCCTTGCTGGGCGCCGCGAACAGCCAGCAGAACAGCGAATCCGAGCACGACCCAGTCCAGCCAGGTCACGAGCCCTTTAGGCTAGTGACTTCATGAACGGCGCCGAGCTACAGGAGTTCATCGACCGCTACAACGACGCCTGGAATGCCCACGACGTCGACGCGATCGTCGCCATGCACACCGAGGGCTCCGTCTTCGAGAACCACGTCACCGGCGACCTCAACGTCGGCCGCGAGCAGATCGGCAACGCAATCCGGGGGATCTTCTCGGTCTTTCCCGACCTCAACTTCGAGGGTCGCCGCCAGTACCTCAGGGAGGATCTCGTAGTCCAGGAGTGGACCGCCCGTGGCACACACGAAGGCGCGATGACGCGCGGTGGAGTCAAGGTCGAGCCGACGGGTAAGCAGGTCGAGTACAAAGGGATGGACGTGATCCCGATCGAGGACGGCCTCGTCGCCCGCAAGGACGTCTACTCGGACTCGATCACGCTCCTGCGGCAATTGGGCCTTACCGAAATCTCCTAGCTAAACTCCGGGACGCCCTGGGGGCGTAGTTCAGTTGGTTAGAACGCCGGCCTGTCACGCCGGAGGTCGCGGGTTCGAGTCCCGTCGCTCCCGTAAAAGTACCTGCAAATCGGCATATGTGTTTGACATAACGACCGCCGGCTTCTTTTCATCCCGCGCAGATCCCGCACGGGAATCAGCCTGAAATCGCCGCAAGGAGCCGGCCGTAGCCGGTAATCCCCGGAGAAGGATGACCGGCCGAGGTGGCCGGAGGTCGGCAGGCGTTCGGCTGCACAAGTGAGCCGCCTTTCGCGATCGCAGGCAATAGGCCAAGTTGCGTCGCCCTTCATACGGAAGACGACAGTTCTCACCGCTCTCGGGCCTTTGACGAGAAGCGCCCGCTCCATCTCGGGAGCGGGCGCCTTTCACGCGATTTGATGTCCGTGTCTTTGGCGGCCGGACGCTTAGTGGAAGCGCTTGATGAACGCGAGCGCCTTGTCAGCCACCTCACGCCAGCCGCTGTCGATGACAAGGCCATGGCCCCGATTCGGCATCTCGACGATCTCGGTGACACCCTTGTTTTGCTTCTGTTTCTTGTACGAGGCATTCGTGATCGCCCACGGAGCAGTGTTGTCCTTCTCCCCGGCGATGAGCAGGAGCGGTCCACGATCAGGATTCTTCGTGTCGACCTTTGCCTCCGTCCATGGATTGAGGTTCGCAGTCGCCGCCTGGAAGAGCGGCGTCCCAGATGCCGGGACTGCGAACGTCTCGTAGAGCTCGTGCGCCTCCTCCTCGCTGACGGCGTTCGCAAAGCCGTAGCGGAACTGCTCGTAGGTGAGCGGCACCGCCCGCCCATGGTTCGCCGGATTGGAAAGGACGGGAGCCGCCGACTTCAGGGCGGAGATCGGTAGCGGCAAGACCCCGCGGAAGGGGGCCGGGTCGATCGCGACGGTTGCCGCGGCTATGCCTCGCCCGGCGACCATCTGGACGAGGAGTCCGCCGAACGAGTGGCCGATCAGAGCCGGCTTCTTGTCGAGCCGGCCGATTACTTCGGCGTAGCTGTCCGCGACCTGTCCGACTGACTTGTGCGCGAAAACCTCCGGGTGGGCGTTCGCCTCTTCGACAGTCTCGGGGTCATCCGGCCAGCCCGGGCTAACCGTCGTGTAACCGGCCTCTTCGAAGACCGCTGCCCAGCGGTCCCAGCTACTCGGCAGGAGCCACAGACCGTGGATGAAAACGATGGGCGCGAGCCCGGACGCGTTGGCGCGTTCGACCTGCTCATCGACGGTCGAGGGAGCCGTCGTAACAGACATGCTCACCTCCTCTCTAGACCCGCGCCTCCTGCGGATCCTATGGGGCCTCCTACGCTACTCCGTCAGTCAACTCGGACGCGAACTGCCGTCGCCTTTGAGTCAGAAAGCGACAAAAACAGAGTCGGGCGACGGGCGTCGCTCAGACGGAGGTTGTCGGTGTTGAAGCACGAGCCGATGATTCGCGTATGCGTCCTGCCGCCGCGCTTCCATTCGTCGCACTGATCCACAACCGCCGATCAACGGCTACCTGCTCGCGTTGGCGCGGGGCGGCGCTTCGTGGTCTCGGCGCCGCCCCGCGTTGGACTAGCAGCTTCTAGCTTCAGTTCGTCACGGTGAAAGACTTCGTCATCGTGGCCGTCGAGCTGTCGCCCGCGTAGACGTCGATCGCTCCGGGCTCGACGACGAACTTGCCACTGTTGTCGTAGAAGCCGAAGTCGCTCTTGTCGAGGGTGAAGCTGACGGACCGCGTCTGGCCCGGCATGAGCGTCACCCGCTCGAACCCGCGCAGTCGGCGCACGGGCTGCGAGATGCTCGCCACCGGGTCGTGGATGTAGAGCTGCACGACGTCATCGCCCTTGCGGAGGCTCCCCGTGTTGGTCACGTCCACGGTCGCCGTCACCTCGCCGTTCTTCGACACGCTCTGCTTGTCGAGGTGCAGGTTGGTGACCGAGAAGGTCGTGTAGCTGAGGCCAAAGCCGAAGGGATAGAGCGGGTCGCAGTACGGCAGGTCGCGGTACCGCGCGTTCCATTTGAACGTCACGTCACACGGTCGACCCGTGTTTTCGTGGTTGTAGTAGATCGGCACCTGCCCGAGCACGCGCGGGAACGACACCGGCAGCTTCCCGCCCGGGTTCACTTTCCCGAACAGCACGTCGGTCACGGCGTTGCCGGCCTCGATCCCCGGGAACCAGGCCTCGAGGATCGCCGGCGACGACGCGGCGACGTCCGTCAGCGTCAGCGGACGGCCGTTGAACAGCACGACGACGAACGGCTTGCCCGTCGCCTTGATCTCGTCGATCAGCTCCTGCTGCTTGCCGGGAAGGTCGATCTGTGTGCGCGACTCCGCCTCGCCGCTCATGCACCGGCACTCCCCGAGGGCGAGAACGACCTGGTCGGCCGCGTTCGCCGCGGCGACGGCGGCCGGGAACCCGGCGTCGGAGCCGCACTCCCCGGCGGGCGTGTTGTCCGGCGGATCCTTGTCCTCGATCGTGCAGCCCGGCGTAAAGGTGACCGTGCTCGTGTCCTGCGCCTTGATCCCGTCGAAGAGCGACACGGCGTCGCTATCGCGGCCGACGCCCCCCCAGGGGCCGAGCATGTCGTGCTGGTCGTTGCCGAGCGGGCCGATCACGGCAACCGACTTCGTGGGATCGAGCGGAAGCAGGTTGCCCGCGTTCTTCAGGAGCACCATCGACTTCGATGCTGCGGCGCGCTCCGCCGCCCGGTCGGCGGGCGTCACGAAGCTGTTCGGGTCGCTGGCCTTGGCCTGGTCGACGTACGGGTGGTCGAAGAGCCCGGCGCGGAACTTGACGCGCAGGATCCGCTTCACCGCGTCGTCGATCCGCCCCATTGAGATCCGGTGGTCGGCCAGCAACTGCTCGGCGTTGTCGTGAATGTCCGTGCTCACCATCTCCATGTCGGTGCCCGCGTTCAGGGCAGCCTCAGCGGCGTCGGCCCCGTTGCCGGCAACCCCGTGACGGATGAGCTCGTCGACGGCTGTGTAGTCGCTCTCGATGAAGCCGTCGAAATGCCATTCGTGCTTCAGGATGTCCGTCTCCGTCTGGTGGTTCGCGCAGCCGGGAATGCCGCTGATCGCGTTGAATGAGCACATCACGGTGTCGGCTCCGGCGTCGACTGCGGCCTTGAACGGCGGCAGGTAGAGGTTCCGCAGCAGCTGCTCGGACATGTCCGTCGTGTTGTACTCGCGCCCGCCCTCCGGCTGGCCGTAGGCCGCGAAGTGCTTCGGGCTCGTCACGACCTTGTCGGACGCGGAGTAGTCGGTGCCCTGCGCCGCCTTGACGCGTGCGGCGGCGAACACCGAGCCGAGGTACGGATCCTCGCCCGCGCCCTCTGCGATCCGGCCCCACCGCGGCTCGTGCGAGACGTCCACCATCGGGCTGTAGATCTGCTTGATGCCGACGGTCGACGTCTCCCGCGCGCCGATCGTGTCGTCGGCGGTGACGACGGACGGATCGAAGCTGCTCGCCTCGCCGAGCGGAATCGGGAACACGGTGCGGTACCCGTGGATCGTGTCGAAGGCGAACAGGATCGGAATGTGCAGCCGCGACTGCTCGACCGCGATGTGCTGCAGGTGGTTGATCCTCACCGGGTCGGTGAGGCTGAACACGCCGCCGATGCCGGCACGTGCGCCGTCGTCGGTGATCTGCCAGTCAGCGTCGAGCTGGAGTTGGTTGAGCTTCTCCTGCAGGGTCATCTGCTTGACGAGGTCGTCGACCTTCTGCTCGATGCCCTTGTCGGCCGGGCCGCGGGTCGGTTGCAGTGCGACGGCGTCGCTCGAGCGTGTGCTCCCTGCAATCGCCCCGGCGACCAACGTGCCGAGAGCCGCGGCCGTCGCGACGACCGCAGCGGTGCGTTTCCCGAATGTCATGCGTCCCCCCTTGGGTGAAGTAACTAAACGGCTAGCTACCCACGTTCCCCCCCGCTGCGACTCGGAAACGCCGGCGACGCTCCGCGCGCGCCCCACAGCTGGCGGATGGGGCGGCCGGATGCACTGCTCAGGCGCGACGTCCGCCTGCTCGCTGACTTGCTCGGGCAGGTGCTCGTCGAACAGGAGGACGAGTCGCTGCTCGCAGACGTCGAGCGCGTGCGCGCACTCGCCCGCACGTCGCGCGCACACGCTTCGAGCAGAGCCTGATCGACGGCGCGGAGCGGCTGCTCGCGGAGTGCCGCCGCCACGTCCCGTCCGTTTGCAACTAAGGCAACGTCGCATCCCGAGCCCATCTCGCACGAGGCCGTCGGAAATCCTGGCCTCGGACCGCCAATCCCCGCAACCCAGGGCCGGAAGGCCCGCTCATACCGGGAATTCCCGCCTATCCCCGCTCAGGCTGCAAGCGCCATGACCGGCCTGTCACGCCGGAGATCGCGGGTTCGAGTCCCGTCGCTCCCCCTCGATCGTGCGCGCTGACCGGTCGCGCTTAAAGGCACAGGATCAGGCCAAGAGCGTCGTCGGCGGCGCGCACGAGGCAGGCCGCGGCAGTCGGGTTGACGCACGTCGCGAAAGACCAGAGAATCGGCGCGACTCATTTCCCTTCGAAGGAGGTCGTATGGCCTGGAATCTCAAAGGAAGCTACGTCGAGACGTGCTCCTGCGACTTGATCTGTCCGTGCAACGCCACCTTCGACCACGGCGCGACATACGACTACTGCCGCGTCACGCTCGTCTTCGACATTCGCGAGGGCGACGTCGAGGGCACCGACATCAGCGGGCTCAAGATCGCCGCGATCGCTGACACGCCGAAGGTCATGACCGAGGGGAACTGGCGGCTCGGGGTGTTCGTCGACGAGAACGCTTCCGACGAGCAGGCGGACAAGCTCGTGAAGGTGTTCACCGGGCAACTCGGCGGCCCAATGGCCGCGCTTGCCCCGCTCGTGGGCGAGATGCTCGGCGTCGAACGGGCGGCGATCGACGTTCGCGACGATGGAGTTCGTCACAGCGTGCGCGTCGGGGACGCGATCGACTTCGAGATCGAAGACATCGTCCCCTTCGGCGTCGAGACGGGCGAGCCGGTTCGGTTTCAGGGCATGTTCCATCCCGTCGCGTCGGACCTGACGATCGCCGAGGCGACACGCTCGCGGATCAATGCCTTCGGCATCGAGTACGAGGGAAAGACTGGCCTCTCGACCTCCGAATTCTCCTGGGCCGCCTGAACGCTTGATCGCCTCGCCGTACGAAGACGTTGCGGGCCGCGGGGGCCTTGCCCCTGCCTTCGCCGCCGCGCGCACGCGGCTCGGGCTCGTCGCCTTGCTCTTCGTCCTCGCCGGAATCGGATGGTGGTGGACTGTCGACCGGATGCGCGGCATGGACAACGGTCCATGGACGGGCCTCGGAACGCTCGGCTGGTTCGTCGGCTTGTGGGTCGTGATGATGGCCGCGATGATGTTCCCGTCGGTCTCACCGACGGTCGCCTTGTACTCCCGCATGACCAAAGCGCGGTCTGCGGTTTCTCCGTTGCTTTTCGCACTGGGCTACCTCGTGACGTGGGCTGCGGCGGGAGCGCTCGCTTTTGCCGTCGCGTTCGCCGGCGGTCGAATTGCGGGTGACGTGCTCTCGTGGGATCGCGCCGGGCGCTGGGCCGCGGCTGCGACGCTCTTAGTCGCTGCTGCGTACGAGCTGACGCCGCTCAAGGACGTCTGTCTGGGTAAGTGCCGCAGCCCGCTCGGCCTGTTACTCGGCTCTTGGCGCGACGGCTGGTCCGGCGCGCTGCGGATGGGACTGAAGAACGGCGGCTGGTGCGTCGGCTGCTGCTGGGCGCTGATGGCGTCGTTCTTCGCGCTGGGGATCATGAACGTCCTCTGGATGGCGATAGTCGCCGGTCTGATTGCGATCGAGAAAACGCTCCCCTGGCGGCGCGTTGCGACCTACGGGACGGCCGGGGTGCTGCTCGTGCTCGGCGTGCTCTTGCTCTCAGTGCCCGATGCCGTCCCCGGCCTCACCATTCCCCCGAGCGGTTCGGTGTCTCAGATGGACCAGATGAGCCCTTAGCGCATAGGCCACTGCCTACCCACTCCTGTTTCGTAAGCTCGTGTAGATCTGCCTCAACAGCCTCACGACGTCGCGCGGTGTGATCACCATCGGCGCTTCCTGGCCAGTGCGTCGGTTGCGCCTCATCTTCGACCGTTCTTGCCTCATTCGGCGCTCGGACCTATGACGCCATTTGCAAGTGCATACATGACGAGCTCCGCGCGCGTTTCGAGCTGAAGCTTGCGCATACCGAAGTCGTGAGCTCAAGGGAGCACTTCCCGGTCTCGGTGGTTACGCTCCATGCACTGCCCGCCGTAACGACCGTCATCCTCGTCTTGCTCACCGCCCTGAAAGTCGGCTCATAGGTTGCGCGCAAGGGTCTTCGAGAAGCGCGAAGTCGCGAAAGGGACGCTGCTCGTCCTCTTCGACCTGTTGGGCGAAGAGGTCGAGTTCACGCCTGGTCAGTACTTCTTCGTCACGCTGCTCGATCCGCCCTACGACGACGAGCGGGGCCCGCGCCGCCACTTCTCCGTCGTCACCTCGCCCAACGAGCGGGGGACCCTCGGCTTCTGCACGCGCCTGCGCGACTCCGCCTTCAAGCGCTCACTGGTCGAGCTGCCGATCGGAGCCGAGGTGGAGGTGGAAGAGCCGAAGGGGAGCTTCCTGCTCCCCGAAGACACGACTCAGGACTATGTCTTCCTCGCAGGCGGGATCGGCATCACGGTCTTTCGCAGCATGCTCCGCTACATCGCCCAGGAAGACCTGCCCCATCGCGTCACGCTGATCTATTCGAACCGCGACCGAGACTCCACCGCGTTTCTCGACGAGCTCTCGCAGCTCGAGCAGGCGAGAACAAACCTCCAGCTTGTGCTCACGATGACCGAGGATCCATCGTGGAGCGAAGAGACGCGGCGGATCGGCCCCGAGCTCCTCCGCGACCATCTCGCCGACGATCTGAGCTCCTACACATACCTGGTCGCCGGCCCCCCGGCGATGGTCAATGCAGTCGTTGAGACGCTCCACAACGCACACGTTCCCGAGGAGCGCGTCTCCGCCGACCGGTTCAGTGGCTACTGAGCGAGAGCCATTTCCCTCGATTAGGCGGAGCCGTCGGCAGCCCTCGCGACCGCGCTCGGCGGATCGACTGCTCCCGCGCCCGGCAATTGGCCGGCCGGGCTGTTTCGAGACGGGGCGTCGGCTCGTTCTCTCACCCAGTCGGTGAGCTCCTGCGCCGGGATCGGTCGGCTGAGGTAGTAGCCTTGCGCGAGATCGCACTCGAGCCCGACGAGATCGCTCCAGACGGTCTCGCTCTCGACTCCCTCGGCGACCACCATGAGACCGAGGTTTCGACCGAGATCGATCGTCGATCGCACGATCACGGCGTCGTTCTCGTCTCGCTCCATGTTCATTACAAACGACCGATCGATCTTGATCTGCTTGACCGGGAGGCGCTTTAGGTAGGCCAGCGAGGAGTAGCCGATCCCGAAGTCGTCGATCGCGAGTTCGACACCCATCGCGCTCAGACGGTTGAGAACAAGTCTTGTCCGCATCGGGTCGGCGAGGAGCACGCTTTCGGTGATCTCGAGCTCGAGCCGATCGGGCGGGAGTTCGTACTTGCGAAGCAGCTGCTCAACGGTCTCCGGAAGCTGGCTGTCGAGAAGATCGCGGGCCGAGAGGTTGACCGACACGCTCAGTAGCAGGCCGCTCTCTTGCCAGGCGCGCAGCTGGCAGAGCGCCGCCTCGAGCACGCAGAGCGTCAACTCCTTGATCAGGCCCGTGCGCTCTGCAAGCGGCACGAACTCGTCCGGGAAGAGCAAACCGCGCTCCGGGTGCTGCCAGCGGACGAGCGCCTCGACGCCGACAATGTGCCCACTCTGCAGCTCGGCTTTTGGTTGGTAATGCAGGAGCAGCTCTTCCTGGTCGATCGCCCTCCGCAGCTCGGCGACCAGGGCGAGCCGCGCCGGGCTGTATTCATCGCGTTCCGCCACGTAGATCTGGCAGCCACTGTGATCTTCCTTGGCCAGATACATCGCAACGTCGGCGCGCTGCAGCAGCGTCTCGACGTCGTCGCCGTGCTCCGGGTAAACGGCGATGCCGACGGTAGCCGCGAGATCAAGTGTGATCCCGTTGATCGCAATCGGGTCTCGTAGCGCCTGCCTGATCTTCTCGGCAACTGCAATCGCGTCGCCCTCGTCGCTGATTTGCGGTAGCAGCACGCCGAACTCGTCCCCTCCGAGCCGGGCGATGCTATCGCTCTCGCGCAGCGCCGTAGCCAAGCGAGGGCCGATCTGCTTCAACAGCAAATCGCCGTTGTGATGGCCGAGCGTGTCATTCACCTCTTTGAAGCGATCGAGGTCGAGGATCATCAGTGCGACGCGGCCGCCCGAGCGGCGCGCGGACCGGAGGGCCTGCCCGGCGCGGTCGTGGAAGAGACTCCGGTTGGGCAGGTCGGTCAGCGGATCATGTAAGGCAAGGTGTTCGTTCTCCGCCGCCTGCCGACGTAGCCGGGTCGAGGCGCGGGCGACAATGCGAAAAAGGATCAGGTAGAGCAACGCCAGGCCGCCAAGCAGGACGAAGGAGAGACGCTTGGTGTCGCGCCCGATCGCGGCTGCGATTGGGCGGTACGGAAGGTAGAGCTCGAACGCCCCCGCCGGCTGGCCCTCGTTCTGGAAGCGAAGGGGGGTGTAGACCTCGAGCAACTTCCCGAAGCCGCGATCGCGGGCGTTCTCCGCTTTCTGAAGGTCGGACACCTCAGACGCCGTCTCGCCGCCAAGCGCCGTGCGCAGCTCGTCCGAGGGCGGAAAAGCCTCGCCAATCATTCCGTGATCGCTGGCGTAGACCACGCGCCCTTCGCGATTCCACACCTTGATGCGCGCGATCTGCTTCCCCGCCAGACTCGCCTGAAGCGTTCGATCGAGAGCCCGGACGCGAGGCTCACTCAGACCGGTTCGCAGGTCAGTTAGCGAGAGCTGCGGCTGCACGAGCGACTGGTCGAGCAGCGCTGCCGACTGCCGAGCATTCAGGAGCGCACGTCCGCGGATCTCGCTGCGCAGAACATGCGCGAGGACAAGACCGAGCAGCAGGATCGGAACCAAGCTCGCGAAGGCGAACTTGCCGAGAAGGCCGACCCGCGGCCGCAGTGGCGGGCGGAAATTTTCCATAAACGTCCTGGGCTGACCACAATCGGCACGATCGCGCTCAGGCTTGAGCCCTCTCGGGGTCGTCGGCTCCCGTTCAAAGTCCGCCCGCTTCGCGGGCATGACGACTTTGAACGGATCGGCTCGAATGCAAACGCTGGTTTCGCCGCGCCCGCGCAGGTCGGGCGCGGCGGCGGAAGATCGCGCGCCTGCCGTTCGCGAAGGCCAGACAATCCGAGACAAGAAAGCCGGGCCGACGGCTTGTTGCCGCCGGCCCGAGCGGAATACAGAGATCTGAGCTCGCTACGGCTGGCTGTCGCTGTAGCGGCTCCCGGTATTGACGGCCACATCGCGTCGATTGGCCATCTCGGAGATGTTGTCGACGTGAACCTGCAGTGGCCAGCTGATCTGGTTATAGCTGCCGATGACGTAGGTCATGTTGTAGGGCCCGTCCGCCGGCGTCGTCAGGAACGTCGGTGCGACCCCCATGTAGTACGCGTCCACGATGGACGGCAATTGCGTCGAGCTGGTTGTGAACACAATCGGAGCGTGGAACCCGAGGTGCGAGAGCGGCGACGAGGCGACCGCACCCTGCCAGTCGTCGAGCTTCACGAGCGTGAAGCCGTGGCCTGGCCCGGTGATCTTCCAGCCGACCTCGCCGGCCGAGTCCCACATCTTGTTGAACGCAATTGCGGTCTCCACCGGAGTGTCCGGCGGCGGTGAGTTGTAGGCGACTACATCGTCGTTCGTTACCCGCATGACCGTCCCGTACTTGTCGAGCTGGCTCGCCACCGACGGCGAGATCTCGTTGGGCCCTCCGAACAGATAAATCCGTGCGTCCCCGAGACGCCGCTGGAGCGCATCGATCGTCGCCGGCGGCACCGAGTTCTTTCGCACCCACTGGAGCGCGGTCGGCATGTGCGTAACCCAGTGCGTCGCGGGGAGCACGAACTGGTACGCGTTCAGCGAACCGATCATTACGGTCATGGCGCCGTTGGCCATCTCCGCGACGCCGGTGTCGGGGTTCGTGATCGAGCCGTAGAGCTTGTCGACCTTGTTCGCCAACTCCGGAATGGTCGGCGCGGTGATCTCGAACCACTTGATGCCGATTGCATTGAGCTGGCTCTCGACGCCCGAGTTGGCGGCCCC
>JALYLK010000281.1 GCA_030774275.1 Actinomycetota bacterium | reverse complement strand
CCGCCGTGGTACAACCCCGCTCGTGAACGCGACGCCGCGTCCCACCCTCGAGCTCCGGGAGGTCTCCAAGAGCTTCGGATCGGTGCAGGCACTGCAGGGTGTCGACTTCGAGGTCCGAGCGGGCGAGGTGATGGCGCTCGTCGGCGACAACGGTGCCGGCAAGTCGACCTTGATCAAATGCGTCGCCGGCATCTACTCCATCGACGACGGCCAGATCTTCTCCGAAGGCAACCCGGTCACGATTCACGGGCCGAAGGACGCAGCCAAGCTCGGCATCGAGGTCGTCTACCAGGACTTGGCACTCTGCGACAACTTGGACGTCGTCCAGAACATGTTCCTGGGCCGCGAGATGCACGATCCCCTCTTCCGCCTCCGCGAAGCGCCGATGGAGCAGCGCACCGCAGAGACGCTGAAATCCCTTTCCGTTACCACGATCCGCTCGGTACGCCAAGCCGTTGCAACCCTCTCCGGAGGCCAACGCCAGTCTGTTGCGGTCGCCCGCGCCGTGCTCTGGAACAACCGGGTCGTCTTCCTCGACGAGCCGACCGCAGCGCTAGGAGTCGCGCAGACGAGGCAGGTGCTCGACCTCGTCAAACGGCTCGCCGAGCAGCAGCTCGCGGTCGTACTCGTGTCCCATAACCTCGTGGACGTTTTCGAGGTGGCAAACCGGATCACAGTCCTGCGACTCGGGAGGAACGTCGGCGTCTACGAGAAGGACAAGACCAACGAGCGAGAGATCGTCGAGGCCATCACCTTCGGCGCGCCCGCGCCTGAGGAGGTCGTAGCGTGAGCACCGCCGCGCCGGCCGAGGTCCAGGCCGCAGCCGAAGACCAAGACAGCATCGCCGCGATCCTTCGCGCCCGGTGGACCGCGATCAGGTCGGGCGACGTGGGCAGCCTGCCGGTGATCATCGGAATCGTCGCGATCGCGCTCTTCTTCAACTCGAAGACGAACCTCTTCTTCAGCGCGGTCAACTTCCAGAACCTCATTGGACAGGCGGCGGGCGTGACCGTGATCGCGATCGGGGTCGTCTTCGTACTCCTGATCGGCGAGATCGACCTCTCGATCGGCTTCGTCAGCGGGCTCGGGGGCGTCTCCGTGGCCTATTTCCAGCAGGCGGGGACCGGCCACCAGTACCCGGGTCTTGTCGCACTCGGGCTCGCGATCCTGACCGGCCTCGTGATCGGGCTGGTTCAGGGATCGATCATCGCCTTCATCGGCGTTCCCTCGTTCGTGGTCACGCTCGCGGGGCTGCTCGTCTGCCAAGGCTTGATCCTGCAAATTCTCGGTACGCAGGGCGTGATCGGGATTCAGGACGTTCAGATCAACGACATCTCGAACTACGTCCTGACCAAGAACACCGGCTGGATTGTCGCAATCATCCTCACAATCGCACTCGCGGCCGCCGGCTTCGGCTCGTATTTCAGCCGCTCGCGAGCAGGCCTCCCAACCGGCAACCTCTTTCTCCTCGTCGTCAGGGTCGCCTTCTTCGGAGGTGTGGCGTTCGCCGCAGTGTATGTCTGTAACCAGGCGAAACCTCGGCCCGGTCTGCCGCTCGTCGGGCTGATCGTCGTCTTCCTCGTCGTGCTCGGCGGATACGTGGCCAGTAGGACGACCTTCGGCCGCCACGTCTACGCCGTAGGCGGCAACGCCGAGGCTACGCGCCGGTCTGGGATCAACGTGAAGCTGATCCGAATTCTGGTCTTCATGATCTCCGGCGCGATGGCCGCCATGGGTGGGGTCATCCTCGCCTCTCGCCTCAACGGCATCAGTCTCGAAAGCGCCGGCGGCGGCACCATTTTGCTCGACTCGATCTCCGCGGCCGTGATCGGCGGGGTCAGCCTGTTCGGCGGCCGCGGTCGCGTCAGCGGCGCGCTCTTCGGCGGCCTGATCATTGGCATGGTCGCCAACGGAATCGACCTCGTCGGCTACTCCGACGCAATCAAGTTCATCACCACCGGTGTCATCCTGCTCGCCGCGGTCACGCTCGACACCGTGCTGCGGCGCCGCCAGACTGCTGCGGGACGCTAGGCCGAGAACTCGAACGCGACAATCCAAACGCGATTGACTGACTAATCAGTCAAGCGATCCGCTCAAATCAGGTCGAAACCGACTGAAATTGTGCGGTTTGAATTTCGGCAGATCTCGGTATATCTGCGCCGCCAGCCTCGTCCAGGAAGGGGCTCGGGAGGCAACTCATTTTCAGCTCTGCGCGAGAGGAGACCCAATGAGCATCAGAAAGGCAGCGATGCCGATCGTGGCCGCGCTCGTCGCGATCGTCGCGCTGACGGCAGGCGGCGCCGGCGCTGCGACGACGTCGGTGACGATCACCGTGCCGACTGCGGGCCAAAGCATCTCGCTGAAGAAGACCCCGTACCTCGCCGTAGCCGGCAAGGCGTCATTCGCTCCGACGACGGCGGGCGCCACCACGCTCTACCTAAGGCGCGACGGCTGCGGCACGAGCAACGACAACCCGCACCTCAGCGTGATGACGGGAACCGACGGCGGTGACGGCTGCGGTCTCCTCTTCAACGCAGTCGTCGGCACCGGCGGTGACGTCGATCAGGGCGCGTTCATCGACTTCCCGGCGACCGACGGGATGCCGCTCCCCCTCGATGCCCACGGTGCGATCACCGGTGTGATCTCGCTGACCGGCGCCCAGGTCGGCCTTGCCCAGGTCGACGTGACGCTCGAGGCGCTCATCAACGGCGAGGCGGTCACGCTCGGAAAAGCCACCGGCAGCGCCGTTCTGGATCCGACGGGAGATCACACTCCCGTGCCGTTCTCGATCCAGCCGAGTTCGACGCTGGACGGGTCCGATCTCCAGGCACTCGACCTACGGGTGCTCGTCCACGGGCCGAATATCTACAGCGGCTACATCAGCCTGAGCGGTAACTCGTACGCGAACGTCCCGAGCTATGCCGCGAGCGTCAACAAGTCCGTGCAGGTATCGCTCGACGACTCGACCTTCGCCAATGCGGTGCCGGCGAGGATCGACTCGACCGGTACCGGCTGGAGCGTCGCGATTCCGACGCCGGCGATCGGCAAGCACAAGCTCTACGCCAGGTCGACGCAGGGATTCGACACGTCGGCGCCCACGTCCGTGGCCTTCTCGGTCACCAAGTAAGGGGAGAGGTCAATGAGCAAGCGAATCGTTCTCTCTACCGTCGCACTGGTGACGCTGGCCGCGACGGCGCTGATCCTGACGACCGGGGCGGCAGCGGACACCAGCGTTCCGGCACACCATGCGCTCTACATGCCGGACGCGAGGAACATGCAGAACCCGGCGCTGCAGCCGCCCCCGATCTGCTGCTCGCCGGTCGGTCCTCCGGTCGCCGGTGAGCCGGCTCCGGTGAACATGGCCTACTTCGGCGGCCACATCCAGGTACAGCCGAAGATCTACCTCGTCTTCTGGGGCTGGGGCCAAGCGGGAGCGTTCGACCACACGACCCCCGGTATGCCGGCGAACGATCCTGACGGCGCGGCGGCTCGCATGACTGCGTTCGTCAAGGCGATGGGCGGCACCCCCTGGGCGGGAAGTCAGACCCAGTACTACGAGCTGGACAACGGCCAGGAAGTGCACATTCAGAATCCGGCCAACGTCTTTGGCGGCACGTGGTACGACGACACGAACCCGACGCACCACAGCGTGACGGGGCTCGAACTCGCGCAGGAGGCCCAGCGCGCGGTGGCGCACTTCGGGATCACCGACCTGCACGATTCGCAGATCGTGGTCGCGCAGCCACAGAACTTCAGCGAGCAGGGCTTCAACGACGGAGTCGGCTACTGCGCCTGGCACGACTACACGCAGCCCCAGTACTACCCCGGCGTGCAGCCCGGGATCTCCTTCACGAACATGCCGTACGTGCTCAACCAAGGCACGAGCTGCGGGCAGAACTCGGTCAACACCGGCTACTTCGCCGGCAGGCTCGACGGGTTCACGATCGTCGTCGGCCACGAGATCGAAGAGACGATCACCGATCCCGGGGCCGAGGACGTGATCAACGGCCAGAACCTCGGAGGCTGGTACGACTACGCCGCCTACGAGAACGGCGACAAGTGCGCCTGGGTGGGCTACAACTTCGGGCTCACCTCGCCGTCGACCGTCCCCGGCGGCTTGAACAACATCACCGGCAACGACGGGAAGCAGTACCCCGTCCAGAGCCTCTGGAGCAACAGCTCTGCCGGCGGAGCCGGCTACTGCGCCGGAGCCGGCGACGACTTTCCCGTCACGGGCTAGCCGGATTCCGATCGATCGCTTCGCGAAGACCCCGG
The DNA here is from genome assembly GCA_030774275.1 of Actinomycetota bacterium. GTDB lineage: Bacteria > Actinomycetota > Thermoleophilia > Gaiellales > Gaiellaceae > 13-2-20CM-68-14. The sequence continues at coordinate 12,822 of JALYLK010000281.1, read as the reverse complement.
CCAGGCGGCCGGGGTCTTCGTCCGAGATCGGGTCCTTCGAAGCCCTTCCGACGACGGTTGCAGGACTCGCCGCAAGCTGAAAGGGTCCCGCCATGCCTCTGTTCTCACGCGGCTTTCAAGGCCGGCGGAGCGAGGGTCCGGCCGACCGGATCCCGCCGGGACAGCATCTGGTGGACGACTTCCCGGTGCTGTCCGCGGGCCCGACGCCGCACACGCCGCTGGATCAGTGGACGTTCTCGATCGAGGGCGGCGCCGCGCCCGTCAGCTGGACGTGGGAGGAGTTCCAGGCGCTTCCGACCGAGGACGTCACTACTGACATCCATTGCGTGACCAAGTGGTCGAAGCTGGACACGGCCTGGCGGGGCGTCTCGCTCGACACGCTGCTGGGAGCCGTCGAGCACGACGCGGGCTATCTGCTCGCGTTCTGCGACGGCGGCTACACGACGAACCTGCCGCTCGAACATGTCACGGACGGGAAGGCCTGGATCGCTTACGACTACGACGGCGAGCCGCTCGAGCCCGAGCACGGCGGACCGGCGAGGATGCTCGTGCCGCACCTCTACTTCTGGAAGAGCGCGAAATGGATTCGCGGCTTCCGGCTGCAGGACGAAGACGAGCCCGGGTTCTGGGAATCCAACGGCTACCACATCCTCGGCGACCCGTGGCTGGAACAGCGCTACTGGGGCGACTGACCTGGCTCGTCACGAGGGTGACGGGCGCGGTCGAAGAGACGTCAAGAGTACGCACGCTGCTGCTCGAGGCGAACGGCTGGCCGGGTCACCGCGCCGGACAGCATCTCGACGTGCGGCTGACCGCCCCGGACGGCTACCAGGCAGAGCGCAGCTATTCGATCGCCTCGGCGCCCGGCGACCCGCTCGCGCTGACGGTCGAGCGGCTGGAGGACGGCGAGGTGTCGCCGTATCTCGTCGACGTCGCGCGTGAAGGCGACGAGTTCGAGGTTCGCGGGCCGATCGGCGGCTACTTCGTCTGGGAGGACGACGGACGGCCTGTGCTGCTCGTCGGCGGCGGCTCCGGCGTGGTACCCCTGATGTCGATGATCCGCTCATCGGCAGGCTCGACGCCGATCCGCTTGCTCTACTCGTCGCGGACACTAGACGACGTGATCTACCGCCAGGAGCTCGATTCCCGCTCCGGAGACAAGCTCGAGGTCTTCCAAACGCTGACCCGGGAGCAGCCGCCGGGTTGGACGGGCTACACGCGCCGGATCGACGCCGAAATGCTACGCGAGGTCGCCTGGCCGGCCGCCGACGAGCCCCACGTCTTCGTCTGCGGCTCGACGCGGTTCGTGGACGCCGCGGCCGACGGCCTGGTGGCGCTCGGCTACGAACCTCTGTCGATCAGGACAGAACGCTTTGGAGCGACCGGTGGCTGAGATGGAAACGAGCGACCTGAGACTGGATGGCAATGCGATCGGTGGCCTGATGATCGATCTGTTCGGCATCGAGATGACGATGGCAACGACCGTGTGCGGCACGTGCGGAGCGACGGAGCCTCTGGCGCGACTCGAGGTCTATGTCCATGCACCGGGGACGGTCGTACGCTGCGCAACCTGTAAGTCTGTCCTGATGCGTATCGTTCGTGGTCCGGACAGGACGTGGCTCGAACTGAGTGGATTGCGGTGTCTGGAGCTGCCGTCAGTGGACTAGCCCACTGCGGCCGGGAGGCCGGTCCAGGGCACCGTCAAACTCGGCCGTGGGACGGGTGAGCGAACCCTGCCATTCTGACGCGTGATCACCTCCACCATCCGCGCCCCGTCTTGCTGATCGCGCTCGCGACCGCCGCGTCGCTCGTGACAATCATCCTGCTCTGGTCGCTGCTGCGGTCGCTGCGCAATCGCGAGGCTGAACCGCCGCCTCTCCAAGGGCAACACCATGAACGGCGGCGCACGCACGCGCCGGCGCGTGATGCGCGCGAGGCGATCGCGCTCGTCGGTGACGCGCTCGCCGCGACGCATAATCCGCGCGCGCTTGTCCCCCTTATTCTCGAGGTCGTCACTGAGGCGACAGGGGCTCGAGGAGCCCAAATGATCCAGGGGAGCGAAGAAGCCGGATGGTTCGGGGACGTCGGCGGCAAGGGACGGCCGCTCACGCTCGATCTGACGAGCGAAAGCACTGACGTCGATGCAAGGCTCGTGCTCTACCCCCCCGCTCACGGCTTTGATCGTGAGACACAGAAACTCGCCGAATGGATCGCTGCTCAGGCCGGGATCGCACTCGAGAATGCGAGGCTGCATGAAGAAATGCGTCGGCAGGCCACGACCGACGAGCTGACGACCCTTGTCAACCGGCGGCGGTTCATCGAAGCGTTGGAGGTCGAGCTCGAGCGAGCAAGAATGTTCGGAACGCCGCTAACGGTCGTGCTCGCCGACCTCGACGACTTCAAGCGGATCAATGACGGCTTCGGCCACCACGCCGGCGACTATGCGCTTCGGGCGTTTGGCGAACTCCTACGGGATCATGTGCGGGACGTAGACGTTGCAGGGCGTATCGGCGGCGAGGAGTTCGCGGTCTTCCTCCCTGAGACAGGCGCTACTGCTGCAGCCGCAGTGGCTTCGCGTATGCGCGAGGCGCTGGCTTCCTCACGCATCACACTTCCGGAGGGACCGCAGATCCGGCTGACCGCCAGCTTCGGGATCGCCGAGTCCGTTGCGGGCCAATCGACGGACGAGCTCCTGAGACGAGCCGACTACGCGCTGTACGAGGCAAAGCGAGCCGGAAAGAATCGGTTCAACGTTGCTCAACAGATGGACCTTTAGGAGGGGTTGGCGGAATACCGCTCGTCGCCGGGGTGCGAGCAGCGCGGCCCGGCGGCACAGACTGTGTTTCGTCAAGCCCTCCTTAGTCAGGTCCGTCTGACCACCGCGCGATACTCGATGGGTGCGGCGATATGCCACTGCGGTGCAACTCGTCTTGCTCGTCTGCGCGGGGGTCGCGTCGGGTTATCTCTGGCGCGCGGCCCTGCATCCGCGTACGACGGTTGCATCGGAGCTCGCCCCTCAGATCCAGTACCCGACGTGGCCGTTCACCAAGCCTCCGACTACCGCGGGTCGCAGACAGGTTCAACCGCGCACCAAGCGCTCCGCGCAGCAGCACACAGAGGCGAGGCGTGGCTCGTCAGCCGCGAGGCGACACACAGTGAATTCCAGCGCAGAGCTTGCTTCGGTAGCGACTCCAAGCCACGCGGTGAACAAAACCAAGCCGGCGCCATCCGCCTCGAAGGCCCCTAAGCCCCCGACTGGGCCGCACCCCAAATCACCCCCGGCGCCTACACCACCTGCGACCGTCGAGCCCCCGGCCACTCCTCCGACGCCCTCATCTCCTCCGCCCGCCTCCTCTCCTCCGCCGCCCTCTTCTCCTCCGGTGGTTTCGGTAGTCGCCCAACAACAGGCGACTCAGCCCTCGGCGCGACCAGGGTGGGGACACGGTGACCCGAACCACGACCACACAGGCCCACCCGGGCACTCGGGCAAGGGCACGAAGAAATAGCCGTCCACCCGCCCATCGCGGTTTGCCCGGTCTGCGGAGAGGCGTTCAATCCATTGCGGCATCAGATCCTCATCTCGGCGCTCGGCAACGCGGCGTTCGATCGGATCGAATGCGCCGACGAAGCGCTCGCTACGCGTAGGCGGACATCGCGCCGAACTCTCCGGCGGCGGCCTTCTCGGCTGAAAGCCTTGTAGCTCGCCGCCGGGCGGCGTTCCTAAGCCGCCACGCCCTCGAACTGCGGGATGATCCGGTCGCCGTAAGCGGCGAGCGTCTCTTCCTGGCCGTGCGTCATCAGATAGATGTTGAACTGGTCGACGCCGATCGACTCCAGTTCGCGCAGCTTCTCGGTCGCCTGGTCGGCGTTGCCGAGAACGCAGAAGCGGTCGCAGATCTCGTCGGTCACGAACTCGCCGTGCTTGGCGCCGACGCGGCTGTGCTCCTTGTAGTCGTAGAACTTGCGCGCCTTGACGAAGTCCGTCAGCGCGGACGGGATCTCCTCGGAGTCGGCTCCGTAGCGCTCGATCAGATCCATCACGTGATTGGAGACCATCGCGGGGAACCAGCGCACCTGCTCGCGCGCGTCGACGAGGTCGTCCGAGATGTGGCTCGGTGCGCAGACGATGCACTCAAGTGACGCGGGGTCGCGGCCGTCCTCCTCGGCGGCCTTCCGAGCCGTTTCCATGATCCACTGAATGATCTGCGGGTCGGCCAGCTGGATGATCACGCCGTCGCCGACGCGTCCCGCAACGCCGAGAGCCCGGGGCCCGTAGCCGGCGACCTGCATCGGAATGTCCGGCAACTCGTCACGCACCCACTCGAGTTGCAGCTCCTTTTCGTTCCACTCGACCTTTCGGCCGTTCATCAGCTCCTTCATCATCCGGAGCCGGGCCTCGAACTCGGCGATCCGCACCGGCTTTAGCCCGACGACGCGCCGCGACGAGTCGCCTCGGCCGATGCCCATCACCATCCGGCCGTTCGAGATGTCTTGCATCGTCGCGTACCAGCTCGCGGTCACAGTCGGGTCGCGGATGCCCGGGTTCGTAACGCAGTGGCCGAGCTTGATCTTCTCCGTCGCCGCGGCGACGAGGGGCAAGGTGGCGTAGGAGTCCTGCCACAGGATGTGCGAGTCGTACGTCCAGCCGTGCTCGAAGCCTTGCTCCTCGGCCTTCTGCATCAGCTCGATCAGCCGTGTATAGGGCGGATCGGGCAGCACGGTGACGCCGAAGGTGAGGGCCATGGAGATGCGAGCATACGCCTTCGCGAACCGGGATTTCAGCGCCGGCCTGCGAGAATCGACGGCGTGATTACTCACTTCTTGGCGTTCCTCGGTGTCTCTGCGATCGTGATCGTCACGCCGGGCCAGGACACTGCCCTGACGATTCGAAACACGCTTCTCGGCGGCCGCCGGAGCGGCGTCTTGACCGCCGTCGGCGTTTCGGGGGGACAGGCCATTTGGGCGCTCGCGACGAGCGCCGGAGTGGCTGCAGTGTTGCAGGCGTCCGAGCCGGCGTTCGTCGCGGTCAAGCTCGCAGGCGCGGTGTATCTCGTCTTCCTGGGGCTTCAGACGCTCCTGCCGGCGCTGCGCTCGGGAACGTCGCACCCGAAGGCATCGCCGCGCGGGCGCCCATTGAGGCAGGGACTCGTCAGCAACCTAGGCAACCCGAAGATGGCGATTTTCTTCACCAGCCTGCTGCCGCAATTCGCGACGTCGCCCTCGTTCGCGGCCTTGCTCGTCCTCGGCCTCATCTTCTGCTCGCTGACGCTCTTCTGGCTGACGGCCTACGCGTTTGTGGTCGCCAAGGCCGGCGACTTGCTCCGCCGCTCGCGGGTCCGGCGGGGTCTGGACGCACTCACCGGCGCGGTACTTGTCGCGCTCGGCCTGCGCCTCGCGGCCGAAAGCTAGAGAGTCTCCGTTGTCTTTTGCGTGAGCCGGTCGAGGGCCTGGACCGCAAGCTCGAGGTGCTCCTCCTTGGTGTCCTCCAGCTTCGTGTGGGAAAGGCCGCGCAGGCTCTGGACGAACACCATGACGGTCGGCACCCCCGCGCGGGCGACCTCAGCCGCATCGTGAAGCGGGCCGCTCGGCAGGCGGTGGGACGAGCCGGCAACCTCGTTGACCGCCCCCTCTGCGAGCTCGATCAGCCCGTCATCGAAGAGGATCGGCTCGATGTTCCAGATTCGCTCCCAGTCGACTTCGAGCTCCTCCTCGTCCGCGAACCGTCGCGAGGCGGCCTCCGCGTTGCTCAGCATCTCCGCCAGCTGTGTCGCCTCGAGATGACGCTGATCGAGCAGGCACTCGGCGGTCTCGACGACCGACGTGACGATTCCGGGCTTCGTGACGACGCCTCCCATCGTGCAGACGGCGCCGCCGCCGATCCGCGCGGCAATTTCCCTCAGCTCTAGCTCGAGCCTCGCCGCGCCGGCGAGGGCATCGCGGCGCTGGTCCATCGGCGTCGAGCCGGCATGAGCAGCCTGGCCTCGGAACGTCACCTGGTGCCGCTCGACGCCGAACGTCCCCAGCACGACGCCGAGTGGAAGGTCCATCGACTCGAGCACCGGCCCCTGCTCTATGTGGAGCTCCAGATAGGCGGCCGCGTTCTCCAGTTCGCCACGGGCTTCGAGGGCGGAGTCGAGATCGACGTCGAAGCGCGCGATCGCATCGGGCAGCAAGACCCCGTCCGCATCCTTCCGCTGCCGCAGCTCGTCCTGGTCGGACATGGAACCGGCGGCGGCCGAGGAGCCGAACAGCGAGCGGCCGAAGCGCGCGCCCTCCTCGTCCGCCCAGTTGACGAGCCGCACCGTTACAGGAGGCGTTCCCTCCTCGGCGATCCGGCGCAGCACCTCGGCGCTCGCCATCACGTTCAGCGCACCGTCGAGCCAGCCGCCGTTCGGAACCGAATCGAGGTGGCCGCCGATCAGCAGAGCGCGCTCGAAGTCGCCCGCCAGCGTGAACCACTGGTTGCCTGCCGCATCGATTGTCTCCTCCGCGCCTGTGCCTGCGAGCTTGACGCTCAGCCATTCGCGGGCCTGCTGCCAGGTGTCCGTCCAGGCGACGCGCTGCGCTCCGTTCTCGTCGCCGGTCAGCTCCTGCAGCTCGCGGAGCTCCGCGACCGTCCGTTCCGGTGACAGCGGCACGGCGCGAGCTTAAACTCAGCGTCGATGTCGATCCTGATCAAGGGCGGTCGCGTGATCACCGCAGCGGACGACTACGTCGCCGACGTCTATGTCGAGGACGAGCGGATCTCGCTCATCGGCGAGTCGCTCGACCAGCCGGCCGACAAGGTGATCGACGCGATCGGCAAGTACGTGCTGCCGGGCGGCGTCGACCCGCACACGCATCTCGACATGCCGTTCGGCGGGACGGTCACGATCGACGACGTCGAGTCCGGCCAGACCTCGGCGGCGTTCGGCGGCACGACCACCCACGTCGACTTCATCATCCAGCCGCAGGGGTCGTCGTTTGCCGATGCGGTCGACGAATGGCGCGCGAAGGCGAACGGCAAGCAGGTGATCGACATGGGCTACCACATGGCGGTGACCGACCTGAAGGAGGGCGGCACGCTCGAGGAGCTCGCCGGGCTGCCCGACCAGGGGATCACCTCCTACAAGCTCTTCATGGCCTACAAGGGCGCGCTGATGGTGGACGACGAGACGCTCTTCCGCACAATGCAGGTCGCGGCCGAGACCGGCGCGCTCGTAATGGTGCACGCCGAAAACGGCGACGCGATCGACGTGCTCGTGAAGGAGGCGCTCGCCGCCGGCCACACCGAGCCGAAGTACCACGCTCTGACGCGGCCGCCCGAGACCGAGGGCGAGGCGACGAACCGCGCGATCCAGCTCGCCCGCGTAGCCGGATCGCCGCTCTACGTCGTCCATGTGTCGTGCGCAGAGTCGGTCGAGCCGATCCAGCTCGCGCGCGAGAAGGGTTGGAACGTCTGGGGCGAGACCTGCACCCAGTACTTCTTCGTCGACTACACGTTCCTCGAGCGCCCGGACTTCGAGGGCGCCAAGTACGTCTACACCCCGCCGCCGCGCGACAAGGCGAACCAGGACGTGCTCTGGAACGCGGTTCGCACCGACAAGCTGAGTGCGATCTCGACCGACCACTGCGCCTTCCTCTGGGACGGCCAGAAGACGATCGGCAAGGATGACTTCTCGAAGATCCCGAACGGCGGGCCCGGCCTGGAGAACCGGCTACAGATGATCCACGAGTTCGGCGTCCGTGGCGGCCGGATCTCGCTGAACCGGCTGGTCGAGCTGCTCTCGACGAATCCGGCGAAGCTGTTCGGCCTCTATCCGCGGAAGGGCACGATCGCCGTCGGCTCCGACGCAGACATCGTCGTCTTCGATCCCGAGAAGCGCGTGACTATCTCGGCCTCGACGCACCACTCGAAGTCGGACTACAACCTGTTCGAGGGCACGGAGGTCACCGGGACGCCGGAGCTCGTGCTGCTCCGCGGCAATGTGCTCGTCGAGGGCGACGAGCTCGTCGCGCAGCCCGGGATCGGGCAGTTCGTCGCGCGGGCGAAGTTCGGCGAAGAGCTCCGGCCGGCCGCGACCGTCGCTTAGGGCCACGTCCGGGTCAGACCCTGGCCGTAAACCGGTGTCCGACACCGGTTTTCGTCAAGGGTCCGGTAGCGCCGAAAGTGGAACAATTTGTCCCCAGGCGGCTACCGCGTCTGCGGGAAACCGAGGTCGACCTTTGACGTGGCCGGATCCGGCCAGCGCGAGGTGACGACCTTGCCGCGTGTGTAGAACTGGATTCCCTCCGGCCCGTAGACGTGCAGGTCGCCGAAGAGCGAGTTCTTCCAGCCGCCGAAGGAGTAGTACGCGACCGGCACCGGGATCGGGACGTTGATGCCGACCATGCCGACGTTGACGTCGAACTGGAACTGCCGAGCCACGCCCCCGTCGCGCGTGAAGATCGCGACCCCGTTGCCGTAAGGATTCTGGTTCACGAGCCGCACGGCCTCGTCGTAGGTCGAGACACGGGTGACGCCGAGCACCGGCCCGAAGATCTCGTCCTTGTAGACGTCCATCTCCGGCTTGACGTCGTCGAGCAGCGTGACGCCGAGGAAGAAGCCATCGCCGCCGGGCGCAGATTCACGGCCGTCCGTGACCACCGTCGCGCCTTCCTCGCGGCCCTTGTCGATGTAGGAGGCGACCTTGTCGCGATGCTCACGCGTGACGAGAGGCCCCATCTCGGAGTCGGGGTCCATTCCGTCGCCCACCTTCACCTTGGGTAGGCGCTCCTTGATCGCACCCACCAGCTCGTCGCCCGCATCGCCGACCGCGACCAGCATCGAAACCGCCATGCAGCGCTCGCCGGCGGATCCGTAGCCCGCCGAGACGGCCGCGTCGGCAGCCATGTCGATGTCCGCGTCGGGCAGGACGATCATGTGATTCTTCGCGCCGCCGAGCGCCTGGACGCGCTTGCCGTGCGAGGTCCCGGTCTCGTAGACGTAGCGCGCGATCGGCGTCGAGCCCACGAACGAGACAGCGTCGATGTCGGGGTGCCCGAGGATCGCGTCGACTGCGACCTTGTCCCCATGAACCACGTTGAAGACGCCATCCGGGATGCCGGCCTCCTTCAGCAGCTCGGCTGTGTAGACCGAAACGGACGGATCCTTCTCGGACGGCTTGAGCAAGAAGGTGTTCCCGCAGGCGAGGGCCGGGGCCCACATCCACATCGGGACCATGGCCGGGAAGTTGAACGGTGTGATCCCCGCGCAGACGCCGAGCGGCTGGCGGATCGAGTAGACATCGATGCCGGTCGAGGCCTGCTCGGTGAAGTCCCCTTTCAAGAGCTCCGGAATGCCGCAGCAGAACTCGATCACCTCGAGACCGCGCGCGACCTCGCCGAGTGCGTCGGAGAGCACCTTGCCGTGCTCGGCCGTCAGGATCTTGGCGATGTCCTCACGGTGCTCGTCGACGAGGGCGCGGATCCGGAAGAAGATCTCGGTCTTGCGTGACAACGAAACCGCGCGCCACGTGGGGAAAGCGTCTTTCGCGGCCTGCACGGAGCGATCGATTTCGTCGACCGATGCGAAGTCGACCTCTCCGGTCTGCACGCCGGCCGCCGGGTTGTAGACGGGGCCGCTCCGGCCGGATTCGCCGGCCACAGACGCTCCGTTGATCCAGTGCGCGATCCGCTTCAGCTCTTGTGCTCGGCGCGCGCCCGGTGCTTCCGCGACCTCGGTCATCCCAACCTCCTTCGTCGAGCGCCACCCTAGCGCGGCGCGACCGGGTCCGTGGCCGTGCCCCGGGACCCGGTCGCCCGACATGTCCGGGGACCCGGTCGGCAGGCATGGCCCGGGACCCGGTCCCCGGCGCAGTAGGATCGGGCCATGGCTGTCGAGCAAGGCCTAGACGCAATGCGCATTCAGGAGCTCGACCGACGCTACGTCCTGCACTCGTGGTCCGTGCAAGACCAGATCTCGCCCCTGCCTGTCGCCGGCGGAGAGGGCCGCTACTTCTGGGACTACGACGGCAACCGCTACCTCGACTTCGCCTCCCAACTCGTCAACGTCTCGATCGGCCACCAGCACCCGAAGGTCGTGGCGGCGATCAAGGAGCAGGCTGACAAGCTGACGACGATCGGCCCGCCGATGGCGCACGAGGCCCGATCGGAGCTCGCGCGGCTGCTGGCAGAGGTGACTCCCGGCGACCTGACGATGTCGTTCTTCACGAACGGCGGCGCCGAGGCGAACGAGAACGCGATCAAGCTTGCGCGCTGGTACACCGGACGCGACAAGATCGTCGCGCGCTACCGCTCCTACCACGGCGCGACCGCGGCGGCGATCACACTCACCGGCGACCCGCGCCGCTGGCCTGCCGAGCCGGGGATTCCGGGCGTCGTGCGGATGCTCGACCCGTACACGTACCGCTGCCCGGCGGGCCATCCGGATCCCTGCCCGGTCTGCACCGGCGGGCCGCATCTGGAGGAAATCTTGCAGTACGAGGGCCCGCAGAACGTCGCCGCCGTCATCCTCGAGACGATCGTCGGCACGAACGGGATCATCGTTCCGCCCGACGGCTACCTGCAGTCGGTCCGGGAGGTCTGCGACCGGCACGGAATCCTGCTGATCTGCGACGAGGTGATGGCCGGCTTCGGCCGCTCCGGCAAGTGGTTCGCCTGCGAGCACTGGGACGTCGTCCCGGACATCCTCACGCTCGCCAAGGGAATCAACTCCGGCTACGTACCGCTGGGCGCGATGGTGATCGGGGAGAAGATCGCCGACTGGGTACGCGACAAGTACTTCGCCGGCGGCCTGACCTATTCCGGCCACGTGCTCGCGTGCGCGTCGGCGATAGCGTCGATCGAGGCCTTCCGGGAAGAGGGGATTGTCGAAAACTCGGCCGCGATGGGCGAGGTGCTCGCGGAGGAGCTGCCGCGCCTACAGGAGCGGCATCCGTCGATCGGCGAGGTGCGAGGCAAGGGCCTCTTCTGGGGCATCGAGCTCGTCCGCGATCGCGAGACCCGTGAGCCGCTCGTCCCCTTCAACGCGACCGGCGAGGCCTTCGCTCCGGTCGCGAAGCTCGCGAAAGCCGCGATGGACCAGGGCCTCTACCTGATGACGCACTGGAACGTCATCATCGTCGCTCCCCCGCTGACGATCACCCGCGAGGAGCTCGACGAAGGGCTCGCCATCCTCGGCGAGGTGCTTTCGCTTGCGGATCAAGCCGCGGGGTAGGCGGCGAGGCCCGCGCCGCAGCTGGGCCCCGCCTTTCTCTCACTGGGAGATCTTCGGCCGCAAACCGTTGGCGTCCCCCTCACCCGCGTCGCGCCGCAACCTATCCCCTGTACTTGACGTACACCTGTGCGCGCAAAGCACAAGTGAAAATCCCTCGGCCGAGGGAACAGGCTCCCTCGATGGAGGGATCGAGCCGTTGCTTTATCCGCCGAGGGGCCACAGGCCCAGAATCGCGACGGCCGCCCAGAAGGCGGCCGTCACTTTCATTTGCGCGCCGTGCGGGTGTGAGGGGAGGGGCGCGCTTCTGGGAGAAGCTCTTTACGAGGGGCGTGTCCCGATCGTTACCTGCGCCGTCTTCGTGCTGCCGTTCCGTACGTAGGTGACGGTGACCTTGTCGCCGGGCGCCTTGGCCCCCACCGCCGTGGTCAAGTCCTGGGGGCTCTGGATCGCCTGGCCGCCGAAGGCCGTGATCACGTCGCCGGCCTTCAGGCCTGCGCTCGCCGCAGGAGACCCGCTCTTGACCTGGCTGATCTGGGCTCCGCTGCGGTTCGCGGGCGTCCCCACATAGACACCGAGGTACGGATGCTGAACCTTCTGGCCGCTGACCAGCTTGGAGGCGACCGTGGAGATCGTGCTCGAAGGCACTGCGAAGCCGACGCCTTCGTTTCCGCCCGAGTCGCTCTCGATCTGGGTGTTGATACCCACGACCTGGCCGGACATATTCAGTAGCGGGCCGCCGGAGTTGCCGTGATTGATCGCGGCGTCGGTCTGGATCACGCCCGAGATCGTGAAGTTGTTCGTCGAGCTGATGTCCCGGTTGAGGGCGCTGACGATCCCGGTCGTTACGGTCTCCTCGAGCCCGAACGGGCTACCGATCGCCACCACGCCGTCTCCCACCTGGAGCTTGCCCGAGTCGCCGAGCGCGAGCGGGTGCAGCTTGCTCGGGGGCGCGTTCACCTTCAGCACCGCGATGTCGGACGAGGGATCGGCGCCGACCACCGTGGCGCTGTACTTCGAGCCGTCACTGAAAGTGACCGAGATCGCGCTGGCATTTGCGATCACGTGGTTGTTCGTGACGATGTGACCGGCGGAGTCGTAGACAAACCCTGAGCCTTGTGCCTGCGACTTCTGCGAACCGCCGAACGGGAATGGCGAGTTGTTGGAGCTCGTCGAGCTCGTCGTAGACGTGATCTCGACAACGCCGGGACCGGCGGACTTGTAGACACCATTGACCGACATCGTCTGCGTCGCCGCGGCGGGCGAGCCTTTCGCAGACGCCTGCTGGACGACCGTCGTTGTCTTGGCGCCGTTCGAGCCGAACGCGGCGTAGCTGCCGGCACCGGCTCCGGCGCCCGCGACGAGGGCGGCGGCGGCGATCAGATATGGCGTGCGCTTGTGGAGCATTTGTCGGAGTTCCTTTCGGCTGGTTCGGATTCGTGTGTCGGTGAATCAGACCAGGTGCGCGTAAGAGAGCCCTTAAGAGCGACTAAGAGGCTTCTAAGAATCGCAGGCAGCGAGCTTTAGAGACTTCTTACAGCCCTCTTAGCCGTCTCTCAGGTGCGGGTGCGACCTTTGAGTCGTGGCTCCTTCCCATGTCCCTTTTTGTAGCGGCGACCCGGCGGCCC
>JALYLK010000280.1 GCA_030774275.1 Actinomycetota bacterium | reverse complement strand
GCATGCGCCGGCGGCTCGACCTGGCCGCCGCGCTGGTGGCGCGCCCGCCCGTGCTCTTCCTCGACGAGCCGACCACCGGGCTGGACCCGCGCGGCCGGCTCTCCATGTGGGAGACGATCGAGTCGCGCGCCGCCGCCGGCGCCACGGTCCTGCTCACCACGCAGTACCTCGACGAGGCCGACCGGCTCGCGGACCGCATCGTCGTCGTCGACCACGGCAACGTGATCGCCGAGGGCACCTCCGACGAGCTCAAGGACCGCGTCGGGGGCGAGCGCCTGGAGCTCGTGCTCGAAGATCCCGCGGACGCCGACCGAGCCATCGCGGTCCTGGCCGAGATCGCCGAGGAGCGCCCGTCGCTGGAGGACGGCAACGTCAGCGCGCCGGTGCGCCGGCGCCACGGACTCATCGCCGACGCGGTGCTGCGCCTCCACACCGCCGACGTCGGCATCGAGGACATCACCCTGCGCCGGCCGACGCTCGACGACGTCTTCATCGCGCTCACCGGGCACGCCGCCGAAGAGGAACCGACCGAGGAGACCCCGGAGGAGGTGGCGGCATGACTGCGTTCGCGATGACCGTGTCCGACACGCTGGTCCTGGCCCGCCGCAACCTCAAGCGCATCCCGCGCCAGCCCGACCTGCTCGTCGCCTACACGATCCAGCCGGTCATGTTCGTGCTGCTCTTCGTCTTCGTCTTCGGCGGCGCGATCCAGACGCCCGGCTTCGACTACGTCGACTTCCTGATGCCCGGGATCATCGTCCAGTCGATCGTCTTCGGAGGCTTCGTGACGGCGCTCGGGCTTTCCGACGATCTGAAGAAGGGACTGATTGACCGGTTTCGCTCGCTGCCGATGACCCGCTCGGCGCTGCTGACCGGTCGCACTTTGGGGGACGTCGTCACCAACATTTTCCAGTTGATCGTGATGTTCACGGTCGGGCTGCTCATTGGGTTCAACTTCTCGAGCAGCGTGGGAGAGGTTGTCGCCGGGATCCTGCTGCTCCTACTGATCGGCTACGCGTTCTCCTGGGTGTTTGCCTTCATCGGCCTCTCGTCTTCCTCGCCGGAGGCGTCGAACGCCTACGGGTTCACGATCCTCTTCCCGGTCACGTTCGTGTCGTCGGCGTTCGTCCCCGTCGCCACGATGCCAAGCTGGCTCCAGCCGATAGCCGAGCACAACCCGTTCACGACCATGGTCGACGCCGCCCGCGCCCTGTTTCTCGGGATCCCGGCGGGCAACAGTGTCTGGCTGGCGTCGGTCTGGACGATCGCGATCATCGCCGTCTTCGCCCCGCTCTCGGCGTGGCGCTACCGGCGGGTCGTCACGCGGTAAGGCTGGCGTGCGGTCAGACCACCTGTAGGACAAGGATGGTCAGCCCAAGCCCGAAACCGACGACGGTGAGGAAGAACGCTCCGAGGACAGCGATTGCGACCAAGGCGAGGCGGCGCGGCAGGATGCTCCAGACGAACGCAAGGAGTGCCCATTTGCGCCCGAAGGGCCACGAGAGCGGCCCAAGGGCGAGCGACCGGCGGAATCGACCGAACAGACCCGTTCCAAAACGGGCCCGCTCGGCGGCCGCAACACGTGCCCGCCACCGGTGGATCATCTCGTCCGCTTCCCTCCGCTCCCTGCGACAGTAGAAGGGCAACAGCTTCCGACGCCCGCGCCAGAACTCGAGCGAACTGCGTGCCTGCTCCAGGGGTAGCGGAGCGAGCATCTCCTGGACCAAGAGCTCGTCCGCATCGCGACTTGCAACCAGCTTCATCGGGCGAGGATTCTAGCCTGGCCTGAAACCGCGAACATGCATCGGCAAGTCTGATCGGTAGCGTGCACGGCCTGACGGGCTTTCACCCCCTCGAGGGCGTCCGGGTGCTCGATCTGACGAGCTCGCTGGCCGGCCCGTACTGCACGCAGATCCTGGCGGCCCTCGGCGCCGACGTGGTCAAGGTCGAGCATCCGGGCCACGGCGACGAGGCGCGCGCCTGGGGGCCGGCCTTCGCAGCCGGCAGCAGCGTGATGTTCTTCGCGGCCAACGCCGGCAAGCGTTCACTCGCTCTCGATGTGTCAAGAGAGCCCGGGCGGGAGGCGCTACTGCGTCTGGCGGAGCGCTCGGCCGTATTCGTCCAGAGCCTACGTCCGGGTGCCGCGGAGCGGCTCGGCATCGGTCCGGCCGATCTGCGCGCGCGGAATGACCGGCTGATCTACTGCTCGATCGGCGCCTTCGGCCGCCGGGGCCCGCTCGCCGAGCAGCCCGGCTACGACCCGCTGATCCAGGCGGCAGGCGGGATCATGAGCATCACCGGCGAGCCGGGCAGGGACCCCGTCCGGGTAGGGGCGTCGGTGGTCGACCTCGGGACGGCGGCCTGGACGGCGCTTGCAGTGCTGGCCGCTCTCCTCGAGGGACGCGGCCGCGTCCTCGACCTGTCGCTCTACGAGACGGCGCTCGCGTTGCTCCCTTATCAGCTCACGAACTACCTGGCGACGGGCGAGATCCCCGGCCGCGAGGGAACGGCGTTTCCGCTGATCGCCCCGTACCAGGTGTTCCGCACTCGGGACGGGGAGCTGATGATCGTGGCGGGGAACGACCGGCTCTTTCGCGCGCTCTGCGAGGTCGTTGGACTCCCCAGCCTCGCCGATGACGCGCGCTTTGAGACGAACCCGCTCCGTGTTGCGAATCGAGACGAGCTGATCCCATTGCTCGAGCAGCGTTTCGAGCTAGAGCGCTCGGCCGTCTGGCTCGAGCAGCTGCGCGAGGCCGGCGTGCCCGCCGCTCCCGTGCAGGATGTTGCCCAGGTCGCCGAGAGCGAACAGACGCAGGCGCTGGGGATCCTTCAGGAGCTCGCCGGATTCCGGACGGTCGGCCTGCCGCTCTCCGCCGATGGCCACCGCGTCGAGTACGGATCGCCGCCGCCCCGGTTCGGCGAGCACTCGGCCGAGGTCCTCGCCGAGGCCGGCTACTCCGAGGCGGAGATCACCGAGCTCGCAGAGGCCGGCGTGACGCGGCTCGAACCCGATCCGAGTCTGACCGAGTGACCGTCCTGACCGTTCTCAGGCACCGCTACTCAACAGGGGCTGCCGAGCGGAGCGGGGGAAACTCGGCGAGCAGGTCGGCCGCCTCCACCTGGTAGAGATCCTCCGGTTCCGGCAGGCCCTGAAACCGCCAGGTACCGAGGCTTCTTAGGCTGACCCCGTCAGCGAGGGACGTGAGCACCGCCGAGCGCACGGCGGACGACACGACGATCTGACCGCCATGTGCCGCGAAGCAGATACGGGCGGCGGCATGCACCGAGAGGCCGACGTACCCGGTATCGGTCAGCGTTGGACGTCCACGGTGAACACCGATCCGCACCCGCACGTCGACCCCGTCGGGCCATGCACTCGCTCGCATCGCCCGCTGGATCGCCACCGCGGCCTCGAGCGCCGCCGGGGCTTGTTCGAAGACGGCGAAGAGGTCATCCGCGCGCGCGTCCACCTCGCGACCACCGGCCTGCCGCACCGCAGCGCGCATCAGACGGCGGACATCGGCGAGCAAGGGGGCATATCGATCGTCGAGGCGCCCGAGCAGCTCGGTCGAACCCTCGA
>JALYLK010000279.1 GCA_030774275.1 Actinomycetota bacterium | reverse complement strand
ACCTCGACGTTCCCGCGAAAGCCGAGATCGTGCTCGAGGGCTACATCGACAAGGACGAGCTGACCGCCGAGGGTCCGTTCGGCGACCACACAGGCTTCTACACCCCGGCCGAGCCGTTCCCCGTCTTTCACGTCACCGCCGTCACGATGCGCGAGGACGCGATCTATCCGTCGATCGTCGTCGGAAAGCCCCCGGCCGAAGACGCCTGGCTCGGCAAGGCGACCGAGCGGATCTTTCTGCCGGCCGTGAAGATGACGGTGCCCGAGATCGTCGACTACGACCTCCCGGTCGCGGGCGTCTTCCATAACTGCTGCATCGTCTCGATCCGCAAGGCCTTTCCGGCTCACGCGAAGAAGGTCATGCACGCGATCTGGGGGCTCGGGATGCTGAGCCTGACCAAGGCGGTCGTGGTCGTGGACGAGCACGTGAACGTGCACGACTACGAGGAGGTGTTCTTCTACGTCGGGGCCAATGTGGACCCCGCCCGGGACCTGGTCCTCAGTCAGGGCCCGCTCGACCACCTCGACCACGCCCCGACACACCAGTTCTTCGGCGGCAAGCTCGGAATCGACGCGACCGCGAAGGGGCCCGACGAGGGCACCAGGCCGTGGCCGGAAGAGATCTGGATGAGCGACGAGGTACGTGCTCTGGTCGACCGCCGCTGGGAGGAATACGGGATCGCTGCCGATGGAGAAGAACAGAACGGAGCGCGTTCACGGAAGCGAGCATTTACTCTCTCCCGAGCAAAGCGAAGGGACTAGCCAGCTCGGCGGAAAATGCGAAGCATTTTGCGCCGTTAGTTACGTCGTTGACGCGCACAGCGTTAAGCCGATTGAATCCGACTAGGTGAGCGGGAAAAGGGAGGCGCTCTAAGTGGAGCCCCAGCAGGGCCAAGGCAAGCCGCACCTTCCACCACCCAGCCTGTGGCCGATCGGCTTCGCGATCGGTGTCGTGTGCATCCTGGTCGGGCTGGTCGTCAGCTGGCCGGCCGCCGCGGTCGGCGCAGGGCTGACAATCGTTTTCGGCTTCCTCTGGGTGCGCGATGTCACGGCGGACTCCCGGCGCCGCGATCTCGGCACCGAGCCGGCCGCGGGTGGTGCTGAGTCCGCCACCGAAGGGGCGACGGCTCCGCCGGAAACGGGCGACCGTTTCCCCCGCAGCACCTTCCTCGAGGGCGCGACGCTTGGGCTGGGCGCCGTGATCGGCGGCATCGTCACGGTGCCGATCGTCGGCTTCGCGATCGCTCCGGTCTTCCAGCACACGCATCACGACGAGGTCGACCTGGGGCCGATCACGAACTTCAAGGAGGGCGAATTCCTGATCTCGACCTTCCTCGTCAATCCCTCCGAAGGCGAGATCACGCGCCGCACCGCGTACATCCGCAACAACGGGTTCATCCTCGACAAGCCGAGCTTCACCGTGCTCTCCAACCGCTGCGCCCACCTCGGGTGCCCGACTCAGCCGAACGGGCCGATGTTCGACAACCGGAAGATCGAGCAGAAGACGGCGGCGGGCGACGTGACGCTGATCCCGACCCTGCCGGCCGGCGGCTTTGGCTGCCCATGCCACGGTGGCCAGTACGACCAGGAGGGCAACCGCACCGCCGGGCCCCCAGTCCGAGCGCTCGACCGCTACGAGTTCTACATCCGTAACGGCAGGCTCGCCCTTGGCAAGACCTACAGCGTGGCCGAGGTAATCGGCGCCGGAGCCAGCGCGAGGATCAAGAAGTACCGGCTGACCGGGCCCGGTGAGCACGTCGACGGCCCGGAGCAGTGGTTCTACCCGCTGCAGCCCCCAAGCTGATGGCCGACAAGCGAGGCCGCAAAGAGCAGATGAAGGCCACGGCCCTGTATCCGGTCGACTGGTTGGAGGAGCGCTCCGGCCTCGTCGGCGGCCTCAAGTACTTCCTCTTCCGCAAGGTCCCCGGCGACACGGACTGGTGGCAGACGCTCGGCTCGGCGACCTTGACTGCGTTCCTGGTCCAGCTCGGCACTGGCGTGATCCTGGCGATGTACTACACGCCGGACCCGAACTCCGCGTACGAGTCCGTCCAGCACATCAACAACGACGTTACGCTCGGCTGGCTCGTCCGCGGTATGCATCGCTGGGGCGCGAGTGTCTTCATCATCCTGATCTTCTTCCACATGGCGCGCGTCTTTCTATTCGGCGCCTACAAGTATCCGCGCGAGCTGAACTGGATCGTCGGCGTGTTGCTGCTGCCGCTCGCGCTCCTCGAGGGCTTCTCGGGCTACCTGCTGCCGTACGACCAGACGGCCTACTGGGCGACCGTCGTCGGGATCAACATCAACGGCACGGCACCGTTTCTCGGGCCGTACATCGCGAGCTTCCTGCGCGGCGGCGCCGAGATCGGGCCCGAGACGCTGGCCCGCTTCTACTCGCTCCACATGCTGCTCCTGCCGGGCGCGATCATCGGTCTGATCACCCTGCACCTCTACCTCGTCGTGCGCCTCGGCGTCTCCTCGCCCCCGTGGTCGAAGGAAGCGGCCGGGCGCGAGCGCGAGGAACCCCAGCCGGCCCGCGGCAGCGGGCTCGTCAACCCGACCCCACGGGGAGTCACCAGGAGACCCCAGTAATGGCCTCTCGCCGGGTCGAAGAGCGCCGCATTGCCTATCAGCGCTACAAGGAGGACGTCAAGCGCGACGGGAAGCCGTTCTACCCGTTCGCGATGTTCCACGACACGGTGATGAGCCTCGTCGTCGTGTGCGTGATCGTCGGGCTCGCCTTCATCTGGCACTACACGTCGCTGCTCGGCCCACCCTGGGCGGCCAAGGCCGATCCCGGGACCGTGAGCTTCGTGCCTCGGCCTGATTGGTACTTCTACTTCCTCTTCTATCTGCTGCGAATCTTCAAATGGCCGAACTCGGTCATTCTCGGGACAGTCGGGATTCCGACCATCCTGCTGATCCTCGCCCTGGTGATTCCGTTCATCGACGTACGGCCGGAGCGCCGGCTGTCGCGGCGGCCGATCGCGATCGTGGGGGCGATCTTGGTCGCTCTCTCGATGGGCGTCCTCACCTACAAGGGGGCGACGGCGAAGGAAGCGCTCGGCGCCGAGTTGAAGGCTGCTGTTCCCGGTTGGGTGAAGAAGGAGAAGCTGCCTCCGCAAGCCGTCCCGGGGGCCGAACTCTTCGCGACGTCCGGCTGCCTCAACTGCCACACCTACCTCGGCGTCGGCGGTTCGCAGCTGGGCGCACCGGACCTCTCGGCGGAAGGCGCGAAGAACAAGGGCATCGCCTTCCAGGTCGCACATCTCAAATGCCCGAGCTGTGTGAACAAAGGCTCGCCGATGCCGTCCTTCGCGGCCTTCGGCGACGCCAACCTGCACAAGCTCGCGGTTTTCCTCGAGGCCTCAAAAGGGCCACACTAGAGACCTCGCGTTGCGAATCTTCCTCGGCATAACGGGCGCCTCGGGCGCCCCGTACGCGGCACGGCTCGTCCAGACCCTGGCTGGGGCCGACTGCGAGCTCGGGATCTGCATCTCTCGCGCGGGCTACGAAGTGCTTGCGACCGAGCTTTACCGGGACGTCTCGCTGCCTCAGGACGAGATCGCGCAGCGCCTGATCGGCGGAGCTGACGGCGTCACCGTTTACTCGGAGCGGGACTGGAAGTCGCCGTACGCGAGCGGCTCCGCGAAGGTGGACGCCTACGTGATCTGCCCGTGCTCGATGGGCACGCTCGGGACGATCGCCTCCGGCGCAATGTCGAACCTGATCCACCGCGCCGCCTCGGTGGCGCTGAAAGAGGAGCGCCGGCTGATCGTCTGCCCGCGCGAGACGCCACTCTCGCAAATCCACCTGCGGAACATGCTGGAGCTCAAGCAAGCTGGGGCAACGATTCTCTTCCTTGCACCGGGCTTCTACCACGGGGCCGAGACCGTCGATCAACTCGTCGATTTCGTCGTCTCCCGCTGCCTGGATCAGCTCGGGATTGAGCACGAGACCGCCCGGTGGGGAGACGGCTGACGTGACGGTCGAGAGCGGCCGACTCGCGCCCGACGCTGTGCGGACGATGTTCGACCGGATCGCGCCCGTCTACGACGCGATGAACCATGCGATGACGGCCGGGCTCGACCGTCGCTGGCGCAAGGAGACGGCTCGTGCAGTGGTCTCGCCCGGCGATCGCGTGCTCGACGCCTGCTGCGGAACGGGAGATCTCGCCCTCGCTGATCTGCAGGCAGGTGCTCAAGTCACCGGGCTCGACTTCTCGGAGCGGATGCTGGAGCGTGCCCGCGGGAAGTCGAGCGAGGTCGAGTGGGTGCAGGGCGACGCGCTGGCGCTGCCGTTCGCGGACGGCTCCTTCGACGGGGCGACGGTTGGGTTCGGGGCCCGAAACCTCGACGACCTGGAAGCGGGCCTCCGAGAGCTGCGGCGCGTGCTGAGGCCCGGCGGACGCCTCGGCATCCTCGAGATCACGCGGCCACGGGGCTTGTTGCGGCCGTTCTACAAGCTCTGGTTCGACGGCCTCATCCCGCTGGCCGGGAAACTGCTCCCGGGCGGGTCTGCGTACACCTACCTGCCGGCGAGTGTTCGCCGGTTTCCCGAAGCAAAGGACTTCGCCGAGCTGATGCAGGCCACGGGTTTCGAGCAGGTGGGGTACCGGCTCTTCGCCGGAGGAATCGTCGCGCTTCACACTGGGACAGCCGTGTGAGCGCGCTGGCGGCGATTCGTGAGGCCGACGGCCTCGACAGTTACCTCGACGAGATCGAGCGTCGCCTGCAAGATGGCGTCGCGCGCCATCCCGGGCTCGCCGCGACGGTTGGCGCTGAAGCTCTCGCCGCGGGTGGGAAGCGCCTCCGGCCTCTGCTCGTCTTTCTCGCCGCGCCCACCGACCGGGAGCCGCCGTACGCGGCCGGCGTCTCCGTCGAGCTCGTGCACATGGCAACCCTGGTCCACGATGATCTGATCGACCGTGCCGGCTACCGCCGCGGCCGAGCCTCCGCCTGGGCGCGCTACGGCCCCGAAGCCGCACGCGCGGCCGGCGACTACCTGTTTGCGCGCGCCTTTGCCGAGCTTGCCGCAACCGGAAACGAAGGTGCGGTCTCGATCCTCGCCACCGCCTGCCTCTGCCTCGCCCGTGGCGAGGCTCTTCAGCGCGCCCAGTCGCACGACGCGGAGACCTCGATCGAGAGCTACCTGGAGCGCTGCGCCCTCAAGACCGGCAAGCTCTTCGAGGCGGCCTGCCTGCTCGGAGCCGGCCTAACGAAGGCGGACGGCGCAGAGCTCGCCGAGTTCGGTCTCGCGCTCGGCGTGGCCTTCCAGATCGCCGACGACATTCTCGATTGCACCGGCGAGGCGCTCGACACGGGCAAGATCGCCGGCACCGACCTCCGTGAGGGAACGCCGACCCTGCCGCTGCTGCTGGCCGCGCGCGAGGACCCGCTTGTGCGGGACGCGCTCGCCGGCGGCTCGCTCGACGGAGCCCTGGTCCGGGTCGCGGCCTCCGGGGCCCTCGAGCGCTCGCGCACCGTCGCGCTCGAATACGCCGAGCGCGCCCGCGAGCACCTGAACGGCGGCTTTCACCGCTTCGAGCTCGAGGCGATGACCTACGCCGTCGTCGAGAGGCGCATGTGATCCGGCTAGGGCGAATCGGCTACGTGAACATGGCGCCGGTCTTCTACCGGCTCGAGGCCGAGGTCGAGGAGCTCGTCGGGGTGCCGACCGACCTGAACCGTGCGCTCCTCGCAGGTGAGTGCGACCTGGCGCCTATCTCGTCGATCGAGTATGCGCGGAACGCCGCGCGCCTGCGCATCCTCCCCCGGCTCTGCGTGTCCTCGGAGGGCGCGGTCGACTCCATCCAGCTCGTTTCAAGGACGCCGCTGGAGCACGTGCGGACGGTCGCCGTCACACCGGAGAGCGCCACCTCGGTTGTGCTGACGAAGGTGCTGCTGCCCGAGGCCGAGCACGTCCCGCTGGGCGAGGAGGCCGAGGCGACGCTGCTGATCGGCGACGCCGCATTGAAGTCGGCGTTCGAGGACCCGAC
>JALYLK010000278.1 GCA_030774275.1 Actinomycetota bacterium | reverse complement strand
GAGGCCGGGTTGGGCGCGCCTTCCGTGCCCTGCGGGACAGCGAGGTCGCCGCGGCATCCTCCGGCGTCAACACCGGCTACTACAAGACGCTGGCCTTCGCGATCAGCGGCTTCTATGCGGGCGTGGGGGGCTCCCTGTTCGTGCTCGTCTCGAACTGGTTCGTCAGTCCGAGCACGTTCTACTTCGACAAGTCGCTCCTGCTCGTCGTCGGTGCCGTCGTCGGCGGGCTCGGCTCGCTGGCCGGAATGGCCCTCGGCGCGCTCTTCATCCAGTTCGTCCCGAGCTGGGCGGCGAACCTCTCGAGCGCGCCCGGTGCACCCTCCGTTTTCTTCGGCGCGGCGATCATCGTGGTGATGATTCTGCTCCCCAGCGGGCTCGGCGGCTTGCTCCGAAAGTTGACAGAGGCGCTAACAACGCGGTTGTACACTCGGTCTGAATGAGGGCAATGGGGAAGAGCAGGGTCCTCTTCGGCGTGCTCGGCGCGCTCGGCGCGCTCGTGATCGTCTCGGCAGCCGGGGCGAGTGGCTCCGCGACGCCCGGGATCACCTCGAAGCAGATCCTGATCGGAGGCACGACACCTCTGAGCGGTCCGGCTTCGGCCTACGCCGCCGTTGCGAAGGGCGCGGATGCCTATTTCAAGTACGTCAATGACCACGGCGGCGTCTTCGGACGGAGCATCAAGTACAAGTACGAGGACGACGCCTACGACCCCTCGCAGACCGTCCAGAAGGTCCGCGACCTAGTCCAGACGGACAAGGTCTTCGCGATCTACAACACGCTCGGGACGGAGCAGAACCTCGCGGTCCGCTCGTATCTGAACCAACTGAAGGTCCCGCAACTCCTGGTCGCGAGCGGCGCGAGCACCTGGGGCAACGACTACAAGAAGTACCCCTGGACGATCGGCTATCAGCCGAGCTACCGCGGCGAGGCGGCGATCTACGGCCGCTACATCGCCAAGGCGAGGCCGAACGCGCGGATCGGCGTCCTCTACCAGAACGACGACTACGGCAAGGAGCTCCTCGCAGGCCTCCAACGAGGGCTCGGCAAGAAGGCGAAGCTGATCGTCTCGAAGCAGGGCTACGACGTCACGGACACGGATGTCAAGTCGCAGATCGCGCGACTGAAGGCGAAGAAGGCGAACACGCTGATGGTCTTCGCGACACCGAAGTTCGCGATCCAGTCTTACTCGTCTGCGCGCGTCCTCGGTTGGCGTCCGCTCGTCTTCATCAACGTCGTTGCGAGCGCGTCCAACACGATGACGATCGCGAACCTGGCGAGCAGCAAACGCCAAACCGAAGGGTCGATCTCGCTCGCGTTCCTGAAGGACCCGATCAACCCGCGCTGGGCCAAGGACAGCGGCGTCAAGCTCTTCAAGACGATCCTGAAGAAGTACAACGGCGGCGAGGGGCTGACCGACTACTACAACGTCTACGGCATGTCCTCCGCTTTCACGCTCGTCGACGCGCTCAAGCATGCAGGCAAGAACCCGACGCGCGCGAGCGTGATGCGGGCGATCACGCACCTGAACGAGTTGAACAACCCGTTCGTGCTGCCCGGGATCTCCGTCAGGACGACGTCGACCGATCATTTTCCGATCGCGCAGGCGCGGCTCCAGCGTTACCACAACGGAGGCTGGGTCTACTTTGGGCCGCTCCTCCGGGTCGCGTAACAGCGCGTAAGCTCACGCGATGGGTGAGGGACTCGCCTCGGCGGAGGCGTTTGCGCTCGTCGACGAGCCGTGGTCGGCGCTGGCCCCCGAGGCCCGCCGCCTGCGACAGCTCGGCCACGGCGGGCTGGTCACCTACTCGCCGAAGGTCTTCATTCCGCTGACGAAGCTCTGCCGCGACGTTTGCGGCTACTGCACGTTCGCCCGGCCGCCGCGGCGCGGAGAGCGGGCGTACATGAGCGAGGAGGAAGTGCTCGAGATCGCGCGGGCAGGCGCCGCCGCAGGCTGCCGTGAGGCCCTCTTCACCCTGGGCGACAAGCCCGAGCTTCGCTACCGCGTCGCCCGCGACGAGCTCGCCGCGCTTGGGTGCTCGACCACGCTCGAGTACCTCGCCAGGTGCGCCCGGCTCGTGCTGGACGAGACCGGGCTGCTGCCACATCTCAATCCGGGCGTCCTGTCGCTCGAGGACACGGCCGCTTTGCGCTCGGTCTCGGTCTCGCAGGGCCTGATGCTGGAGACGACCGCCGCCCGGCTCGCGGAACGCGGAGGCCCGCACTGGGCCTCGCCCGACAAGCTGCCGGCTGCGCGGCTGGCGACGAT
>JALYLK010000277.1 GCA_030774275.1 Actinomycetota bacterium | reverse complement strand
CGATCCGGTCCGCGACGCCGAGGTCGAATGCGAGGGCGCGGACCGGCTCGACCGGGTCGACAGGGTCGCCGGCAACGACGAGCCGCGCCTCGGGCATCTCCGGAAGCGCGCGCACGAGGACGTCGAGACCCTTGTACTCGCGCAGCAGGCCGAAGAAGAGCAGTGTCTTGCCGCTCGGCGGCGGCAGCTCGCGCCGAGCCTCGAAGACCGGGTGCGGGATCCGCCGCGCCTCGACGCCGAGCTCGGCGAGCTGCTCCATGGCTTGCTGGGAGTGAACCACCACCCGGCCGAACCAGCCGAGCAGGCCCGGCCAGACCGCCCGCGCCCGCGCGCGACGTGGCATCACGTCGTGAGCAGTCAGAACCGAGGGAGCGCGGAGCCTGCGTACCCAGCGCCGGTCCAGCTCGGGCCGCGGCAGCCACTGGACGTGGACGACCTCTGGCTCGAGCGCGTTGAGCCGGGTCAGCAACCGTCTCGCGCTCGGCAGGTACTCGACGCCCTTCAGAAGGAGCCTCAGGCGTGCACGGGGCATCGGCCGGAACAGCCGGCCACTGACCGGCAGGAAGACCTCCTCCCGGACATAGCCCACGGGCTCCGGCACCGCCCCATGGAGGAAGGGCCCCGCCAACAGGGTCACTTCGTGACCGCGACGCGCGAGCGCCGCCGCGAGACCGTCGTCGTAGGGCGGCGTGTAGCTCAGCGGATCGACGATCGCGATTCGCATCAGATCCGGGACCGCAGGTACCCCAGGCTCGCGAGCGCGGGCAGCGGGTCGTCGGCCGCGAAGACCGCACGCACCTTGTTGCGTCGGAGGTAGTGGGACAGGAAGGCTCGGGGCCGAAGCTCGCCCCGGCGGGCCATCTGTGCGGAGACCCAGACGTCCTTCGCCATGTAGATCCAGGAGACGCCGTCGGGGGCCGCGCCGTTCGCGCGGATCGGGCGGCCGGAAAGATCGTCGTAGGCGATCCGGGCGAGGTTGAAGCCGCGGGCCATGGCGATCCCGGCCCAGACCGGCAGGCGGGTGTTCACCTCGACCAGCTTGAGGGCGCCGTCGCGGGGGTCGCGGACGAGCTCGACGTGCGCGAATCCCTTGTAGCCAACCTGGCGGAGGAGCCTCAGCCCTTGTTCCTCGACCTCGGGTTCGCGCCGCGCCTCGAAGACCGCGCTCGTCCCGAAGCGCAGCGGGCCCTGGCGGACCTTGCGGCCCGTGACGTTCGCGAGCGGCTCCCCGTCACGGCCGATGTAGGTGAGCAGTGAGAAGACGAAGTCGTGGGAGTCGGGAATCAGCTCCTGCACGATCGTGTCGAACCCGTGCTCGTGCGCGCGCCGCCAGGCCGAGACGGCGGCGTCCGCATCGGCAGCGACGACCACCTTTTCGCCGAACGCTAGGGCGAACTCCTGGCCCTCGACAGGCTTGACGAGCAGCGGCGGTTGCAGGCCGGCGGCCCGAATCGTCTCCTCGTCTCGAGCGAGCACGGTGGCCGGCGCGTGCACGCCCGCAGCTGCGCCTTCCGCCGGCAGCCGCTCTTTGCGGCGCAGCCGCAGGACGACCTCCGGGTCGTCGGGCAACGGTACGTCGGCGAGCTCGTGGACTGCGTCCCAGTTCCGCAGGACGAAGGCAACGTGCTCGTCGCGCTCGGGAAAGAGGACCGGGCGCTCGGGCAGATCGCCCAGGAACCGGAGCACATCCTCGTCCGAGCTCACCAGCCGCTTGCTCTCGAGATAGCGCGAGCGAAGACCGAACTCCTGGCCGTCGAGCGCGACCCCGTGAACGGGCACGCCGTCGCGGCCGAGTGCGCGCGTCAGCGCAAGGCCGGCGTGCAGCTGGCCGAAGACGACCGCCGGCCTCACCGCAGCGCCTCCTCGTAGGCCTGAAGCGTCAGATCGGTGACGTGATCCCAGGACAGGTTCTCCTCCGCGCGCTTGCGCGCGTTGGCGCCGAGCCGGGCACGAAGCTCGTCGTCGTCGAGCAGCCGGTGGAGCGCTGCGCGCAGCGCCTCCACGTCGCGTGGCGGAACGAGCAGGCCGGTCTCCTCGTGTACGACCAGGTCGAGCAGGCCGCCGACCGCCCCGGCGACAACGGGCCGGCCGTGGGCCATCGCCTCCGCGCAGACGACCCCGAAGCCCTCGCGGTGCGACGGCACGGCGACCACGGCGGCTCGGTCGTAAAGCGGGCCGAGCTTGTCGTGGGAGACGAACCCGAGCGCTCCCGGAACACGGTCGCGGAGCGGCCCGTCACCCGCGATGGTCAGTTTCATCCCGTTGTCCGAGGCCGCAAGCAAGTCGAGGATTCCCTTCTCCGCTGACAGCCGGCCTGCGTAGAGCACCTCCGGCGGCTGGGCCTCCTCGGCGACGGACGGCGGCACCTCGACGCCGCTCCCGATCACGCGCACCTCGCCGGCGCCGAGCTCCCGCGCGGCATCCGCGAGGGCGTTCGAGGCGCACAGGGTCAGACGGGCGCGGCCCAGGATCCGGCGCGCTAGCCAGGGCGCCCGACGGGCGAGCTCGACGTCCGTTCCCCAGAGCTGCACGACGAACGGGCGGCCCAGCCGCATCG
>JALYLK010000276.1 GCA_030774275.1 Actinomycetota bacterium | reverse complement strand
CTCCAGTCGACCGACATCTCCCAGGCGAACGGCCTCGATCCCGCCTCGCTCAGGCGCGCGTTGCTCGCACCGCTCGCAGCCGGCGAGGGCGGCCGACTCGGGACGGTCGGCACCAGGTTCGGCGGCTAGGGCTTACGAGCTCGAGTTGCCCTGGTAGCCGAACTCGTCGTCTTCGCCGAGGACAGCTCCCTTCAGCCACCTCCGGGTGTCAGCTCCGGTGATCGGGTTGAACAGCAGGACGCCCAGCGCGATTCCGGTCACGAAGAACAGGCTGCGGCCCTTGTGGCTCTGTCCGTGCTGGATTCGATCGGCCGCGCTGCGGAGATCTTCGATCGCCGAGCGCAGGTTCTCCCGCATGTCTTTGTCCGAGGCGACGCGGACGGCCTTGCCACTGACGCCGCGCGGCCCCATCAGCTCGTCGTAGACGCCGCGGGCTGCAAAGAAGGCGCTCTTGAGCTCTTCGCGAAACTCCTCGTCCTTGATCGCACGCTCCACGTACGGCCTCACGTCGGAGACTCGGTCCCTTGTCTTCGCCATACCAGCGTTCCTTTCGCTCGTTTCCGCGGTCCTGTACCCCGTGGAAACTAACCGCTAAACAGGGGACGCTGCTTGGCGTTCGGTTGCGACCAGGCCCGTGCGCTGAGCGAGGGCGACGCCGTCGAAGGCCGCGGCGAGCACGTCGTCGAGCGTATCCGCGAGTACGAAATCGAGCTCCTGACGGGTCTCCTTGGGGAGCTCCTCGAGATCCGGCTCGTTCTCGTGAGGGATGATGACTCGCTTGATCCCGGCGCGCTGGGCCGCGAGGGTCTTGTCCCGCACGCCGCCGATCGGCAGCACCTGCCCCGTCAGAGTGATCTCTCCGGTCATCGCCACGTCCTCGGAGACCGGGACCCCGCGCACCAGGGAGACGATCGCCGTCGCCATCGTGATGCCCGCGGACGGCCCGTCCTTCGGGATTGCGCCGGCCGGAATGTGCAGGTGGATGTCATGGTCGGCGAACCAGGCGGGATCGAGCCCGAGCTGCACCGCGTGCGAGCGGACCCATGAATGGGCGGCAGTCGCCGACTCCTGCATGACGTCGCCGAGCTGGCCGGTGACGGTCAGGCGGCCCTTGCCCGGATAGGCCGTTGCCTCGATGAAGAGGATGTCCCCGCCGACGGCGGTGACGGCCAGCCCCGTTGCGACGCCGGGGTCGGAGGTGCGCTTGCGCACCTCGCCGGAGAAGCGTCGTGGCCCGAGCCACTTGCGCACCTTCTTCTCGTCGACTTGGATCTTGGTCTTCCTGCCTTCGGCGACCTCGCGGGCGGCCTTGCGGCAGAGGTCGGCGATCCGGCGCTCGAGGTTGCGGACGCCGGCCTCGCGTGTGTATTCGCGCGCGACCAGCTTCAGCGCGTTGTCGGTGATCGCCACCTGCTTCGGCTTGAGCCCGTGTGCCTCGAGCTGCTTCGGGACGAGGTACTTGCGTGCGATCCCGAACTTCTCCTCGTCCGTGTAGCCCGAGAGCGGGATCACGTCCATCCGGTCGAGCAAGGCGATCGGGATCGTCTCGAGCTGGTTTGCGGTGCAGATGAAGAGCACCTTCGAGAGGTCGTAGGGCAGGTCGAGGTAGTGGTCGCGGAAGGTCTTGTTCTGCTCGGGATCGAGCACCTCGAGCATCGCGCTCGCGGGATCCCCGCGGAAGTCGGCCCCCATCTTGTCGATCTCGTCGATCAACATCACCGGGTTGGTCGACTCGGCATCGCGGATCGCGCGGATGATCGTCCCGGGCATCGCCCCGATATAGGTGCGGCGGTGGCCGCGGATCTCGGCCTCGTCGCGGACTCCGCCGACGGAGATGCGCGTGAACTTGCGTTCGAGGGTCCGCGCGATCGACTGCCCGAGCGAGGTCTTGCCGACGCCCGGCGGGCCGACGAAGCAGAGGATCTGGCCGGAGGCGTCGTTGCGGAGCTTCGAGACGGCGAGGTGCTCGATGATCCGCTCCTTCACCTTCTCGAGGTCGTAGTGGTCCTCGTCCAGGATCTCGCGCGCGCGCTCGAGATCAAGGTTGTCCTGAGTCGTCTTGTTC
>JALYLK010000275.1 GCA_030774275.1 Actinomycetota bacterium | reverse complement strand
GGCGCCGCATGTGACGAAGCCCTGCTGACGAACGCCGCGGCCGCCGCGAGTGCAACGAGGCACAGCGCAGCCGCAATCAGGTGTGAACGCCGCACGATGAGAACTTACGTCGGTTTCTGTTGAGGTGAAGTGAAGAGTCGATTCAGCCTGCGTTACGACACTACGCGAGCGGGGTGACGTACACCTTCCGCTCGCGGGGGCCGTCGAACTCGCAGAAGAAGATCCCCTGCCAGCGCCCCAACGCAAGCCGGCCGTCGTCGAGCGGGACGAGAACCTGTGGGCTGATCAGCGAGGCGCGGATGTGCGAGGGCGCGTTCGGGCCGTCCGCGTCCGAATGCCTCCAGCCGCCATTGTCGTCCACGATTCTCTCCATCGCCGACTCGATGTCCTCGGCGAGCGCCGGATCGGCGTCCTC
This sequence comes from Actinomycetota bacterium, assembly GCA_030774275.1. Lineage (GTDB taxonomy): Bacteria > Actinomycetota > Thermoleophilia > Gaiellales > Gaiellaceae > 13-2-20CM-68-14. The sequence goes on along the minus strand of JALYLK010000275.1, from coordinate 2,554 downwards.
GTTGATCGTCACGCCCGCCGTGGTGTGCGGAACGTAGATGAGGGCGGCCGATGCGCCGTTCATCGCGCCGAGCGCCGACTGCACGTGCTCCGTGATGTCGAGCAGCTGCGTCTTGCGCTCGGTCTTCAGGCTGATCTCGCGCACCCCGTTATCCTACGGCCTGTGCCGAGCGACTCGTCCACTCCGAAAAATCTCGACGCCTATCGCGAGGATGCGGACCGCTTCATCGCCGAGCTCGACGAGGAGTACTACCTTCACTTCGCCGGCCACAAGGAGAAGCTCGAGCTCGAGCCGATCTACGAACGCCACCAGGACCTGACGACGCTCGAATGGGCGCAGACAATCGGCGAGTCGGTCAACGGCGACCGCCGCGTCCGCGAGCTCTGGCGCTTCGCCTGCGAGGGTCACCTCGGCAACCTGACGAAAGAGCACAGCGAGAAGGCCGCCGCGCTGGAGACCGAGCTCGAGGCGGAGGTCGACGGCGAGAAGGTCGGCTACCGGATGCTTCGTCCGACGATCGCGAACACCGACGATCGCGGGAAGCGCGAGCGGCTCGACCGGGCCCGCACGCAACTGACCGACGAGCACCTCAACCCGATCTACCTGGACGCCGTCGAGATCGGTCAACGGACGGTTCCCAAGCTGGGCTCCCCCAATTACGTCGATCTCTATCGCCGCTTCGGCTACAGGCTGGACGACCTCGCGGCCCAATGCCGGGCGGTACTCGACGAGACCGAGCAGATGTACGAGGACGCGACCGACAAGCTGTTCCGGGACCGGATCGGGATCGGCCTCGACGAGGCGAGGCGCTGGGATGTCCCTCGCGTTTTCCGCGCGCAGGTCTGGGACGAGTTCTTCCCAGCCGACAAGATGCTGCCGGCGCTCGAGGCGACACTTGCGGACTTCGGGATCGACCTGCACGCGCAGGAGAACGTCCATCTCGACCTCGAGCAGCGGCCTTCGAAATCGCCTCGCGCCTTCTGCGCACCGATCGAGGTTCCCGACAAGGTGATGCTGGTGATCCAGCCGATCGGCGGTGCTGACGACTGGCGCGCCCTCTTCCACGAGGCGGGTCACACCGAGCACTTCGCGCACACCTCGAGAGATCTGGCGATGGAGGAGCGGCGGCTCGGCGACAACGCCGTCACGGAAGGGTGGGCGATGCTGCTGCAGCATCTGACGGACGAGCCCGCCTGGCTGACGCGGCGCCTCGACGTCGGCCGACCTGACGAGCTCGCACGCGAAGGAGCGACCGGTCTTCTTTACTTCGTCCGGCGGTACTGCGCGAAGCTTCTCTACGAGCTCGAGTTCCACGCCGCAGAAGACGTGACCGCACTGAGCCCGCGGTACGTCGAGCTGCTCGGCGACGCACTGAAGATCGAGCCGAGCGAGACGGACTATCTCGCCGACATCGACTCGGGCTTCTACGTCACCGAGTACCTGCGCTCGTGGGCCTTCGAGGCCCAGCTGCGGGCCTACCTCCGCGAGCGGTTCGGCAACACCTGGTTCGCCAAGCGCGAAGCGGGCTCGCTGCTCCGCGACCTCTGGTCAGAGGGTCAGCGGATCAACGCCGACGAGTTGCTCAAGGACGTCACCGGCGCCGAGTTGGAGATGGCATCGGTGGCCGAGCGCGTCCGCGAAGACCTCAGCTAGGGCTTCGGCACCAAGGCGGGCGCGGTCGGTCCAGGTCTGTCGTCCTGCATACCTGCATATCCTTTACGCATGGATCGGACTCGAGTCGTGATCGTCGGCGCCGCCGGACGCGACTTCCACAACTTCAACCTCGTCTACCGCGACCGTGGCGACTACGAGGTCGTCGCCTTCACCGCGACGCAGATTCCGAATATCGAAGGCCGGGTCTATCCGCCCGCCCTGGCCGGCGAGCTCTATCCGAACGGCATTCCGATCGTCGCCGAGGACGACCTCGAGGCCTTGATAGCCCAGCACGAGGCCGACGACGTCGTCTTCGCGTACTCGGACGTCACGCACGAGCACGTCATGCACATCGGCTCGCGGGCCCTGGCGGCCGGCGCCTCGTTCCGGCTGCTGTCGCCCAAGGAAACGATGCTGACCTCCACGAAGCCGGTCGTCGCGGTGTGCGCCGTGCGCACAGGGTCCGGCAAGAGCCAGACCACTCGCTACGTCGCCGAGCTTCTCCGAGGAGCGGGCAAGCGCGTCGCCGTGCTCCGGCACCCGATGCCCTACGGCGACCTCGAGAAGCAGGCCGTCCAGCGATTCGCGACCTATGAGGATCTCGAGGCCGCCGATTGCACCATCGAGGAGCGTGAGGAGTACGAGCCACACCTGAAGGAGGGCAACCTCGTCTTCGCCGGCGTCGACTACGCGGCGATCCTGGAGGCGGCCGAACGGGAAGCGGACGTGATCCTCTGGGACGGCGGCAACAACGACACGCCCTTCATCAAGCCGGACTTGCACATCGTCGTTCTCGATCCTCACCGCCCCGGCCACGAGCTGCGCTACCACCCGGGCGAGACGAACCTCCGAATGGCGAACGTCTGCATCGTCAACAAGGTCGACTCGGCGCCGCCGGAAG